>JACPJY010000347.1 GCA_016187325.1 Rhodospirillales bacterium
CGATCTATTTGGACAGCCAGAGCTTTCGCTTCTTCTGCATGTGACGGCGAGAAGCCGCCCGCGCGCGTTCGCTCCCGGCCTTGCGGCCGGGCTTTTTATTTGGCGGGCGGGAGGAAATGGCGCACCCGGCGAGACTCGAACTCACGACCTCTGCCTTCGGAGGGCAGCGCTCTATCCAACTGAGCTACGGGTGCCCCGGTAATGTCGACGGGCCTCTGATGGGGCGGAGACTACCCGACCGGGCCTAAGGAATCCAGCCAACCGGCCGGGCACCGCCGGGACCGCCGGCTTCGCCTAATGCAGCCGGAGCACGCCAGCGGTCCAGCGGAACTCGGCCGGGCGGATCAGCTCAGCGCTGGCCACCCGCACCGTGTGCAGGCGGCCTTCCAGGTTGCGCTCCCAGAAGCGCAGGAACCGCACCAGCACCGGGAAGCCGGGCGCGATGTCCAGGTCCTGCCAGATGTATTCCTGCAGCAGCGACGGATGGTCGGGACGGCGATACAGGATCTCCGCCGTGGTTAGCCGGTAGCCTTTGAGTTGCCGTTCGAGCGACATCGGAAGCGCTCCCCTGTGGCCGATCGGTGGCCTGTTGCGACGCTCCTCCCGGGCCACGACATTTTTCCCGAGTCTGGCCGAACGACTTGCCGCCGGTCAACAATAAATTCTTTTGAATCAATATATTAGCAGCCGACGTTGAAGAGTGCTGCTAGGTACGGGGCCGGCCTTGGGGAAAGGGCCCGGATGGGCCCGGGGGGTGTCCCGCCGACGATCAAAAATCCCGGGCGCGCTGGAAGTATTTCATCCGTAGCCTTGTAACGGCGGCCGGGTGGCTTAAATCTACTTTAGCACTCTCGGGGGGTGAGTGCTAAAGGCCCCCCGTTGTTTGCCAAATCCCAAGAAAGCATCGAAGGAGAGACGAATGTCCAAAACAAAGTTCAAACCGCTGCATGATCACGTGCTCGTCCGCCGGATCGAGCAGGAGGCAAAGACCGCGGGCGGCATCATCATCCCCGACACCGCCCAGGAAAAGCCCATGGAAGGCGAGGTCGTCGCCATCGGCTCGGGCGCGAGGGCCGAGGACGGCACCGTAACGCCGCTCGACGTCAAGCCGGGCGACCGCATCCTGTTCGGCAAGTGGTCGGGCTCGGAGGTCAAGATCGACGGCGAGGAAATGATGATCATGAAGGAATCCGACATCCTCGGCATCATCGAGGGCCGGAGGGAGGGCAAGGCCGTTTCCAAGAAAAAGATCGTGGTCAAAACCGTTTCCAAGAAGAAGGCCGCCTAAGCCCCACACCCGGGCCGACCAGCGTATCAACAACCGCCTAATGAGAAGGAATTAACGAACATGGCTGCCAAAGAAGTGAGATTTTCCGGCGACGCCCGCGACCGCCTGCTGAAAGGCGTCGACGTGCTCGCCGACGCGGTCAGGATCACGCTCGGTCCGAAGGGCCGCAACGTCGTGCTGGATAAGTCGTTCGGCGCGCCGCGCATCACCAAGGACGGCGTCACCGTCGCCAAGGAGATCGAACTCTCCGACAAGTTCGAGAACATGGGCGCCCAGTTGGTCAAGGAAGTCGCCTCCAGAACCTCGGACGAGGCCGGTGACGGCACCACCACCGCGACGGTGCTGGCGCAATCCATCGTCCGCGAGGGCTCCAAGGCGGTTGCCGCCGGCATGAACCCGATGGACCTGAAGCGCGGCGTCGAACTCGCCGTCGAAGCCGTGGTCAAGGACGTCAAGAGCCGTTCGCGCGCCGTCAAGACCAACAAGGAGATCGCCCAGGTCGGCACCATCTCGGCCAACGGCGACACCGAGGTCGGCGCCATGATCGCCAAGGCGATGGATCGTGTCGGCAACGAGGGCGTGATCACGGTCGAGGAGGCGAAGAGCCTGGAGACCGAGCTCGACGTGGTCGAGGGCATGCAGTTCGACCGCGGCTACATCTCGCCCTACTTCATCACCAACGCCGACAAGATGAACTGCGAGCTCGAGGATCCCTACATCCTGATCCACGAGAAGAAGCTGTCCGGCTTGCAGGCCATGTTGCCGCTGCTCGAGTCCATCGTGCAGTCGGCGAAGCCGTTGCTGGTGATCGCCGAGGACATCGAGGGCGAAGCGCTGGCGACGTTGGTCGTCAACAAGCTGCGCGGCGGCCTCAAGGTGGCCTCGGTCAAGGCGCCGGGATTCGGCGACCGCCGCAAGGCCATGCTCGAGGATATCGCCGTGCTGACCGCCGGCCAGCTGATCAGCGAAGATCTCGGCATCAAGCTTGAGAACGTCACCCTCGACATGCTCGGTCGCGCCAAGAAAGTGATCGTCACCAAGGACGAGACCACCATCATCGACGGCGCCGGCAAGAAGGCCGACATCGAGGCGCGCTGCAACCAGATCCGGGCCCAGATCGACGAGACGACCTCTGACTACGACAAGGAGAAGCTGCAAGAAAGGCTGGCCAAGTTGGCCGGCGGCGTCGCGGTGATCCGCGTCGGCGGCGCCACCGAGATCGAGGTCCGGGAGAGAAAGGACCGCGTCGACGACGCGCTGCACGCCACCCGCGCCGCGGTCGAGGAAGGCATCGTCGCCGGCGGCGGCGTCGCGCTCCTCTACGCCATCAAGGCGCTCGACAAGCTGAAGGGCGACAACGACGACCAGAAAGTCGGCGTCGACATCGTGCGCCGCGCGCTGCAGGCGCCGGTGCG
The DNA here is from genome assembly GCA_016187325.1 of Rhodospirillales bacterium. Classification (GTDB taxonomy): domain Bacteria; phylum Pseudomonadota; class Alphaproteobacteria; order Rhodospirillales; family Casp-alpha2; genus JACPJY01. The sequence continues at coordinate 2,704 of JACPJY010000347.1, forward strand.
CCAGATCGCCGAAAACGCCGGCCACGACGGCGCCGTGGTCACCCGAATTGGGGCTTCAACGCCCAGACGGGCGAGTACGAGGACATGATCAAGGCCGGCGTCGTCGATCCGACCAAGGTCGTGCGTACCGCGCTGCAGGGCGCGGCCTCGGTGGCCGGCCTCCTGATCACCACCGAAGCGATGGTGGCGCAGAAGCCGGAGCCGAAGAGGGCGATGCCCGGCGGCGCCCCCGACATGGGCGGCATGGACTTCTAAGTCCCGGCCTTCACCCGAAAGACAGCAAGGAGCCGCGGGGTCCAAGCCCGCGGCTCTTTTTTTTGCTCGGAATCGTCACCCCCGCGCACGCGGCGGTCCAGGAAATTTAGAGAACTGGATTCCCGTTTGCACGGGAATGACGGTATGGATTCTGTCGTACGGCCGCCTCAGCCGACGGGTGGTGCCTTGAGTGGCTTGCAGTCGTTCTGGAGCGTGAGGGTCGCGCCGGTCTTTGCCTGCAGCGCCTCGAAGGAAAGCCCGTCCACCATCTCGCGCACCAGGAATCCCTCGGCCGCGACGTCGATGACGGCGAGATCGGTGAACACCCGCGTCACCACCCGGATGCCGGTCAAGGGATAGGTGCAGCGCCGGACCAGCTTCGCCTCGCCCTGCTTGGTCGTGTGCTCGGCGATCACGAACACCTGCGCCGCGCCGGCCGCCAGGTCCATGGCGCCGCCGACCGCCGGAAACGCGCCGGTCGCGCCGGTCGACCAGTTGGCGAGATCGCCGTTCTCGGCCACCTGGAACGCGCCCAGCACGGCGATGTCGATGTGGCCGCCGCGGATCATCGCGAACGACGCCGCGGAATCGAAGAACGCCGCGCCGGTCACCGCGGTCACCGGCTTCTTGCCGGCGGTAACCAGGTCGAAGTCCTCCTCGCCCGGCTTCGGCAACGGCCCCATGCCGAGGATGCCGTTCTCGCAATGGTAGACGACCTCGCGGCCGCCGCGGGCGCCCCCCCGGGCGTCCTGGGGCAGGTGATTGGCGACCATCTCCGGCATGCCGATGCCCAAATTCACGAACGCGCCGCCGGGGATGTCCTGGGCGACCCGCCACGCCATCTGTTCGCGGTTGAGGGGCCTGATCCCGCTCATCGGCGCGCCTCTTTGGCTTTGCGTTCGTGCGGCGGGATCCATCGCGGCTTTTCGCGGCCGAGCAGGATCTTGGCCTCGCTGATCGGGTCGGCGACCTCGACGATGCGGTCGACGAAGATCGACGGCGTCACCACGTGGTCCGGGTCGATGTCGCCCAAGGCCACGATCCTCTCCACCTGCACGATGGTCAGCTTGGCCGCCGTGCACATCGGCGGGCCGAAATTGCGCGCCGCCTTGCGGTAGGTGAGGTTGCCCCACGGGTCGGCGCGGTGCGCCTTGACCAGTGCCACGTCGGCGCGGATCGGCAATTCCAGCAGGTAGTCGCGGCCGTCGATGGTGCGCCGCTCCTTGCCCTCGGCCAGCGGCGTGCCGACGCCGGTCGGCGTGTAGAAGCCGCCGATGCCGGCGCCGCCGGCGCGGATGCGCTCGGCGAGCGTGCCCTGCGGCACCACCTCGAGCTCGATGGCGCCGCGATTGTAGACGTCCTGGAAGACCTCCGAGCGCGACGAGCGCGGGAACGAGCAGATGATCTTCTTCACCCGCCCGGCCTCGATCAGCGCGGCCAGCCCCTGGTGGCCGTTGCCGGCGTTGTTGGCGACGACGGTAAGCCCGCGGATGCCCTGGTCGATGACGGCGTGGATCAACTCGGTCGGGTTACCGGCCTCGCCGAAGCCCGAGATCAGGACCGTGTCGCCGTCCTTGACGCCCTGGACGGCCTCGGCCGGGGTTTTCGCGCGCTTGTCGATCATCGTCCCCCCGTTTCGCGCCGCTTACTCTCCGGCGGTTCGGGGCCCTCGTCAATGGCCGCGGCCCTCCGGCCCTTCGGCCTGTAGCCAGGTGCCCAGCCGTTCGTCGGCTCCCGACGGCAGGGGCCGGCGGCGGTCGGCGATCCAATGCGCGATGTCCTTCCATGGCGCCAGCGAGCCGAGATCGCGCAGCAGCATGTGGTAACCGTTGCCGTAGATGGCCACCCGGCGTTCCACGGCGGCCGCCGGCGGCAGGCTTTCGAGCATCGCCCGGGTCGGCGCCCGCGGGATGATCTCGTCCTTCTCGCCGTAGAGAATCAGCGCCGGAGACTTCAGCGATGCCGCGCTGGCCAGCGCCTCGTCCATCAGGTTGGCGAGCCCCCATACCGCGTCGACGCGAGTCGCCTTGCGCACCAGCGGATCGGCGCCGAGCGCCATCAGCATCTCGATGTTGTCGGAGGGCTTGATGCGCAAGCCGCGGCCGGTGATCTCGACCCACGGCATGACGCGTACGCCGACCCACAACGCCAGGCGCTGGTACCACGCCATGGTGGCGCGCCCCCACACCGCCGGCGCCACCAGGATCACGCCGTCGGCGGCGAGCGGCTCGGGCGACGCTTCGGCGACCATGATCACCGCGCCGCCCATGCTGGAGCCGAGAAGATACAACGGCACGCCGGGATGGCGGGCGCGAATGACCTTGGCGAACGCGCGGGCGTCGGCGACCAGCGCCTCGGTCCCCGGCCACAGGCCGGCGTCGGGGCCGGCGCCGAACCCGCGCTGGTCGTAGGCGTAGGCAGCGACCCCGGCGTTCATCAGGTACAGCGCCGGGGCGACGAAGAAGTTGGAATAGTCGTTGAAACCGTGCAGCGCGATGACGACTGCCTTCGGCGGATTTTTGTCGGGAAGCCAGCTCTTGACCGGCAGCACGACGCCGTCGGCGGCGTGGAAGCCGGCGGCGTCGACATACGGCTCCTGCACCGGCCGGCCTGGTGCGTTGACGAACGGCGCGCACGCCGCGATCAGCAGCAACGCCGCCGCCGCGGCGGTGGTGAGCCGCGTCGTCATCGGCCGCCGCGGCCTTCGCGGCCGGTCAAGCTCAGGAAGATGTCCTCGAGCTCGGCCTGGCGGGTGGCGACATCGACGACGCCGAGGCCGGCCTTGCCGATGGCGGCCAGGATCTCGCCCGAATGCATCTTCGACGGCGGATACGAGAACACCAGCTCGCGCCCCTGACGGCACTCGACCTTGAAGCGCTGAAGCGCGTCCGGCACCTGCGTAAGCTCGCGATCGACGGTCACCGTCATCTCCTTGGTGTCGAGGCGCTTCAAGAGGCTCGCCGTCTTCTCGCAGCAGATCAGCTTTCCTTTATCTATGATGGCGATGGTGTCGCACAGCGCCTCGGCCTCCTTCAGGTAATGGGTCGTCAGCAGCACGGTGATGCCCTTGCGGTTCATCTCGCCGACGTTGGCCCACAGCTGGCGGCGCAGGTCCACGTCGACGCCGGCCGACGGCTCGTCGAGCACCAGCACCGGCGGCGAGTGCACCATCGCCTTCGCCACCAAAAGCCTCCGCCGCATGCCGCCGGACAGCGAGCGCGCGTAGGCGTCCGCCTTGTCGGCGAGGCCCACCGCAGCGAGCACCTCGGCGGTGCGCCGCATCGCCTTCGGCACGCCGTAAAGCCCGGCCTGCAGGTCGAGAAGCTCGGCCGGGGTGAAGAACGGGTCGATGTTGAGCTCCTGCGGCACGACGCCGATCGAAAGCCTGGCGCGGCGCATGTCGCGCTCGATGTCGTAGCCCCAGACGCGGGCCTCGCCGGAGGTCTTGATCACCAGCCCGGCGAGGATGTTGATGAAGGTCGACTTACCGGCGCCGTTGGGGCCGAGGAGCCCGAAGAACGAGCCGCGCGGAATCCGGAGCGACACGTCCTTCAGCGCCTCCACCGGTCGGCCTCGGCGCTGCCCGTAGGTCTTGCAGAGCCCGACCGTCTCGACGGCGAACTCGGGGGAGCGCTCGTTCGGCATCCCGGATCCTTCGGTTTCCTGGGCGGGTGGCGGAGCCGCACGCGTCGGCGGCGATTGATTGTCCGGCGGCAATCGGTATCATCCGGTCCTCGGATCGGTCAACCGTATTGGGGTGCCGGCATGGACGGCGGCGAGCGGATCGAGGTGAAGACGGCGACCGTCGGCTGCGACGGCGGCGGCGGCGCGCTCGGCCATCCGCTGGTCTATCTCAAGATCGGCGACAGCCGCGAGATCGTCTGCCCGTATTGTTCCCGCCATTTCGTGCTCGCCGACGGCGCCAAGGCCGAGGCCGGCCACTGACGCTGGCGGCGGGTATCCCTCGGAAAAGCCAACAAGTTTCCCAAATTAACAATTTAGTTCCCAATATTACGTATTTTTTCCTTGACAATAGGGAACAAAACGAGTATATTTGGCGGGAATCCGCCGCTCATCCCCTGGAAAGGAGACCGACCGATGCCACCGCAACCGCCCGCCTCCGCCCGGTTCCCTGACGCCGGCGGGATGCCGGTCGGCTTTGCGAAGAAGTCGGCAAAGGTAAGCATCGGTCAACATCCGGTCGGCATCGGGTCAACTTACGGTCAGCAGCCGGTCAACAGGCAAGTCAACCTTGGGGCAACGCCTGGTCGCCCCCGGGTCATCCAACTCATCGCTGCCGGCGTTTCGACTCGCGGCCCGCGAACGGCTAGATTCGGGGCAGCGACGGTGAAAAGTGAACCGACCAGGGAGGGGAGGCCCTGCCGATCGTGACCAAGAAGCCGGACCACGTGTTCCTGATCGACGGCTCGGGCTTCATCTTCCGCGCCTATCACGCGCTGCCGCCGATGACCCGGCCCGACGGCACCCCGGTCAACGCCGTGTTCGGCTTCACCAAGATGCTGATGAAGCTGATCGGCGACACCGACGCCGAGTACGTCGCCGTGATCTTCGACAAGGCGCGCAAGACCTTCCGCAACGAGATCTATCCCGACTACAAGGCCCACCGGCCCGATCCGCCGGAAGACCTGATCCCGCAGTTCGCCCTGGTGCGCGAAGCCACCGAGGCGCTCGACGTGCCGGCCATCGACATGGAGAACTACGAAGCCGACGACCTGATCGCCACCTACGCCCGCCTGGCGCGCGAGCAGGGCCACGAGGTCACCATTGTGTCGTCGGACAAGGACCTGATGCAGCTGGTCGGACCCGGCGTGGTCATGTGGGACGCCATGAAGAACAAGGTCATCGGCCCGGACCAGGTGGTGGAGAAGTTCGGCGTCGGCCCGGAGCGCGTCATCGACGTGCAGGCGCTCGCCGGCGATTCGTCGGACAACGTGCCCGGCGTCGCCGGCATCGGCGTCAAGACGGCGGCGAGCCTGATCAACGAATACGGCGATCTCGATACGCTGTTGGCCCGCGCCTCGGAGATCAAGCAGCCGAAGCGCCGCCAGGCGCTGCTCGACGGCGGCACCGCGGCGCTGGTGTCGCGTCAGCTGGTGACGCTCAAGGACGACGTGCCGGTAAAACACAAACTCGAATCGTTCGCAGTCAGGAAGCCGAAGCCGGAAAAAGTCCTGAAGTTCCTAAAGGCGCAGGCGTTCAAGTCGCTGCTCGCCGACGCCGAATCCCGTTACGGCGCAGCGCCCGACACGACGGAGACGCAGACCGCCAAGAAGGCGTCCAAGAAATCGGCCGAAAAAACCGAGGACGGCTACTTTCTGGTGCAGGACTTGGGGTTATTAGAAGCCTGGATCGCCGAGGCGACCGAGGCTGGCGCCGTCGCCTTCGACACCGAGACGACCTCGCTCGACGCCGTCGCCGCCGAGCTGGTCGGCTTCTCGCTCTCCCTCTCGCCGGGCCGCGCCTGCTACGTGCCGCTCGCCCACAAGGCGCCGAAGGCGCAAGGCAGCCTCGACCTTGACGGCGACGGGGGCGGCGGCGACCAGAGAGGCGGCGAAGCGCCGGAACAGATACCGCTCAAGGCGGCGGTGAAGGCGCTGAAGCCGATGCTCGAGGACCCGTCGGTGCTCAAGATCGGCCAGAACATCAAGTACGACATGCAGGTGCTGGCCGGCTACGGCGTCGCCATCGCGCCCGTCGACGACACCATGCTGCTGTCGTTCGTGCTCGACGGCGGGCGCCACGGCCACGGCATGGACGAGCTGGCCGAGCTTCACCTCGACCACAAGACGATCAAGTACGAGGACGTCACCGGCTCCGGCAAGGCGAAAGTGAGCTTCGACTACGTGGCCCTCGACAAGGCCCGCGACTACGCCGCCGAGGACGCCGACGTGACGCTCCGCCTGCACCAGGTATTGAAGCCCCGCCTGCTCGCCGAGCGCATGGTCACCGTCTACGAGACCCTTGAGCGGCCGCTGATCCAAGTGCTGCAGGCGATGGAGCGCCACGGCATCCGAGACGACGGCAAGGAGCTGAAGCGCCTCAGTGACGACTTCGCCGCCCGTCTGGCTGACCTCGAAAGCGAGATCCACAAGCTCGCCGGCCGCGAGTTCAACATCGCATCACCGAAGCAGCTCGGCGAAGTGCTGTTCGAGGAAATGAGGCTCGAGGGCGGCCGCAAGGGCAAGACCGGCGCCTACGGCACCGGCGCCGACGTGTTGGAAAGCCTGGCCGCCGAAGGCCACGCGCTGCCGGCGAAGGTGCTCGACTGGCGCCAGCTCGCCAAGCTCAAGAGCACCTACACCGACGCCCTGATGGGGCAGATCAACCCGGCGACGGGGCGCGTCCACACCTCCTACCACCAGGCCGGCGCCTCCACCGGGCGGTTGGCCTCGTCGGACCCCAACCTGCAGAACATCCCGATCCGCACCGAGGAGGGGCGCAAGATCCGCCGCGCCTTCGTCGCCGACAAAGGCATGAAATTCCTCAGCGCCGACTATTCTCAGATCGAGCTCCGGCTGCTCGCCCACGTCGCCGGCATCGGGGCCCTGAAGGAGGCGTTCCAACGCGGCTTGGACATCCACGCCATGACCGCGAGCCAAGTGTTCGGGGTGCCGATCAAGGGCATGGACCCGATGGTGCGGCGCAAGGCGAAGGCCATCAACTTCGGCATCA
>JACPJY010000348.1 GCA_016187325.1 Rhodospirillales bacterium
AGCGCCCGCAGCAGCTCGACGATCTGCGCCTGCACCGACATATCCAGCGCGCTGGTCGGCTCGTCGAGCACCATGAACTTCGGCTTCAGCACCAACGCGCGGGCGATCGAGATGCGCTGCCGCTGGCCGCCGGAGAACTCATGCGGATAGCGGTTCTGCATCTCCGGCTCGAGGCCGACCTCGACCAGTGCCTCGGCGACCCTTCGCCGGCGTTCGTCGTCGTCGCCGATGCGGTGCACCACCAGCCCTTCCTCGACGATCTGGCGCACCGAAAGGCGCGGGCTCAAGGACCCGAACGGGTCCTGGAACACGATCTGCATCTCCCGGCGGAGCGGCCGCAGCTCCTTGGCCTTGAGGCCGCTGATCAGGCGGCCCTGGAACGCCACCTCGCCGGTCGAGCGCTCGAGCCTCAACAGCGCGCGCCCGAGCGTGCTTTTCCCCGAGCCCGATTCGCCGACGACGCCCAGCGTATGGCCCTGGCGCACCTTGAGCGTGATGCCGTCGACCGCCTTGACGTGGCCGACGGTGCGCCGGATGACGCCCTTCTTGACCGGGAACCATACCTTGACGTCGCCCGACGCCATGATCTCGGGCCTGCCGGCGGGCGCCGGGTCGGGCCGGCCCTTGGGCTCGGCGGCGAGCAGGTGGCGGGTGTAGGCGTGCGCCGGCCGCTCGAATACCTGGCCGACGTCGCCCTGCTCGACGAGGGCGCCGTCGGTCATCACCGAGACGCGATCGGCCATGGCGCGCACGATGCCGAGGTCGTGGGTGATCAGCAGCATCGCCATGCCCATCTTCCGCTGCAGCTCCTTCAAGAGCTTCAGGATCTGCGCCTGGATGGTGACGTCGAGCGCCGTCGTCGGCTCGTCGGCGATCAACAGGTCGGGCTCGTTGGCCAGCGCCATGGCGATCATCACCCGCTGCTGCTGGCCGCCGGAGAACTCGTGCGGCAGCGCGCCGAGCCGCTCCTCGGCCTCGGCGAAGCCGACCAGGCGCAGGAGCTCGACCACCCGGTCGCGGGTCTGACCCGGCGTCAGCGCCTTGTGCAGCAGGATCACTTCCGAGATCTGCTTCTCGATCGAGTGCAGCGGGTTGAGCGAGGTCAACGGCTCCTGGAAGATCATCGCGATGTTGTTGCCGCGGATCTCGCGCATCCGGAACTCCGGCGCGCCCATCAGCTCGTCGCCTCGGAAGCGGATGCTGCCCTGCGGGTGCCAGGCCAGCGGGTAGGGCAGGAGCTGCATGATGGAGAGCGCGGTCACCGACTTGCCGGACCCGGATTCGCCGACCAGCGCGTGGATTTCGCCCTTGTCGATAGCGAGGCTGGCGCCGCGCACCGCCTTGACCTCGCCGTCCCCGCGGCCGAACGAGGTGTAAAGATCGGCGATTTCCAGAAGCTTGCTCATCGGAAGGTCTTTCTCGGGTCGAACGCGTCGCGCACCGCCTCGCCGATGAAGATCAACAGCGACAGCATCGCGGCGAGCACGCCGAACGCGGTGAAGCCGAGCCACGGCGCCTGCAGGTTTGCCTTGCCCTGGCTCAGGAGCTCGCCGAGCGACGGCGAGCCCACCGGCAGGCCGAAGCCGAGGAAGTCGAGGGCGGTCAACGTGGTGATCGAGCCGTTGAGGATGAACGGCAGGAACGTCAGCGTCGCCACCATGGCGTTCGGCAGCACGTGTCGGTACATGATCACCAAGTCGGTGGCGCCGAGGGCGCGCGCGGCACGCACGTAATCGAAGTTGCGGGCGCGCAGGAACTCGGCGCGCACCACGCCGACCAGCGCCATCCACGAGAACAACAGCATCAGGCCCAACAGCCACCAGAAGCTCGGCTCGACGACGCTGGCCAGGATGATCAGCAGATACAGCACCGGCAGCCCGCCCCAGATCTCCATGAAGCGCTGGAACAACAGATCCGTGAGGCCGCCGAAATAGCCCTGCACGGCGCCGGCCGCGACGCCGACCACCGAGCTGATGAGGGTCAGCGTGAGGCCGAACAGCACCGAGATGCGGAAGCCGTAGATAATCCTAGCGACCACGTCGCGGCCCTGGTCGTCGGTGCCGAGCCAGTTGGCGGTGCTGGGCGGCGCTGGCGCCGGCACCTTCAGGTCGTAGTTGATGGTGTCGTAGGAATAGCGGACCGGCGGCCACAGGATCCAGCCCTTGTCCTCGATCAGCTTCTTGACCACCGGGTCGCGGTAATCGGCCTCGGTAAGGAAGTCGCCGCCGAAGGCGGTCTCCGGGTAGGAGACGAACACCGGCGCGTAGAACGCGCCGTCGTAGCGGACCAACAGCGGCCTGTCGTTGGCGATCAGCTCGGCGAACAGGCTCAAGACGAACAGCGCCAGGAAAATCCACAGCGACCAGAATCCGCGCTGGTTGCGGCGGAAGTTGGCGAGCCG
>JACPJY010000327.1 GCA_016187325.1 Rhodospirillales bacterium
AGCGCGAATACATGTAGCGCTTTTTTTCGCCCTTGAACGACTGCTCCGCCTCCTCCGCCGACTCATAGACGTAGCCGGACGTCAGGAACAGGCCTTCGCTGGTCTCGCCGAAATGCGATCGCTCGGTGCCGCCGCGGACCAGCTTGGTCGCCTGGCGCCAAGTGCCCGGATCAGATTTGTTGACACCCATGAGGCATCCTCCGCTTCCGTCGACCCGGCATAAAAAAACCCCGACCGCCGAGGGTCAGGGCTTCCGATAAGCTCCGACCTTTTAGCGGGAATTTTTTACGTGGCCCGCAAGCCGGTCGACCAAATCGCCACGTTGGGCCACGAAATAGACCTTGCGCCCGGTCAGGTCAAGCAAAAATCTTGGCGTCCCGCGGCGGCCTCACGTTTCGTCCCGCTCCGTCTTGGTGATCGAGCGGCGGACGCGGCGGACGCCGAACCACACCGCGGCGACGACGAACGGAACGGCGACGGTGACGACGATGAACGGATGGAGGGCGGCGCCAAAACCCTGGGCGCCCTTGGCAATGTACGAGATCATGCCGAGCAGGTAATAGCTCATCGCCACCACCGACAATCCCTCGACGGTCGCCTGCAGGCGCAGCTGCACCCGGGCGCGGCGGTCCATGGACCGCAGCAGATCCCGGTTCTGGCCTTCGAGCGCCACGTCGACCCGGGTGCGCAGCAGGTCGCTGGCGCGCGAGATGCGGTTGGAGAGAATCTCCTGGCGCTCGGCACAGTTCTTGACGGTGTCCATGGCCGGCGCCAGCCGCCGGTCGATGAATTCGCCGGCCAGCTGCAGACCGACGATCCGTTCTTCGCGCAGGCCCTTCAGCCGTTGCCTGACGAGCTTGTGGTAAGCGTTGGTGGCGCTGAACCGGTAACTGGTGGCGGCCGATATTCTTTCGGCCTCCGCCGCCAACTTCGACAGCCGGCCCAGCAGTTCGCGCTCTTCGTTGACGCCCTCGATTTCGGACAGCCGGCCGATGATCTTGCTGACCTCGCTTTCCGCCTCGGCGATCTTGGCGCGCGCCTCGCGGGCCAGCGGGAAGGCCAGCATCGCCAGCGATCGGTAGGTCTCGATCTCGAGCGTTCGCTGGACGAGCCGCGCCATGGCGCGATGGTTCATGCCGATGTCGCGGATCAGGAACCGGCTGAAGCCGTCGCCGTGAATGCGGAAATCGGTCCACAGGATGGCTCCGCGGGAGGTCACGTAGCCGCCGGTCACCGTGTTGTTGTCGAACAGCCCGACGATCTCCGGCACCGGGCGCTCGGTCATGTCCTTCGAATCGACCGCCACGTGGGTGGCAACCAGCACTCGGCCCGGCAGAACGGCAAGCCAGTCCTGCGGCACCAGGCCGATCACGGTGTCCTTGAACGGTCTTGCGAAGGGCGCCTCCTGGATGAAGGTGTAGGTGGTGAACTCGGTATGGCGTTCCCACTTCAGGCGGAATGGCCCGAAGTCCTGGGTGAGATGGGTGACGCCGGCCGGCGGCGGCGTGGCGTTGAACGCCTGGCAAAGCCGGGCCAAGTGGGCATGGTCGGCCTCGGCGCTGTTCTCGTCGTTGATGGCCGCGATATGCGAGATTTTCGCCGGCGCGTCGACGACGCCATGGGGGCGCGCGTGCAGTTCTTCCGCCAGGGTTTGCCTAAGAGAGTGTTCTTTGAACGCCGCCATGGTCGTATTTCCGATGGTTATTCCCTATATTTCTATCATATCAGGTTTACCGCGGTTGCTGGCTTAATGGGAGCGCCCGGAAAGGGCAAAGGAAAGTTTTATGACCGATCTCGCCGCCACCGACGAGTTGTTTTTCGTTCGCGCCGGCCTAGATCGCGGCCGCGTCCAGAGGGTCGTCGACGACGCGCTGCATGGCGCCGACGACGGCGAGCTTTTCCTGGAGTACCGGCAATCGGAAAGCGTCGTCTTTGACGACGGCCAGGTGAAGAGCGCCTCGTTCGACACCAACCAGGGATTCGGGCTCCGCGCGATCTCCGGCGAGGCGACGGGATATTCGCACGCCTCGGAGCTCAGCGAGGCCGCGATCCGCCGCGCCGCCGACACCGTGAAGACGATCCGCACGGGGAAAGGCGGCACGTTCGCCGGCCCCCCGGGCACCAACCGCCACTTCTACGGCGACGATAACCCCCTCGCCCTTCTCGATTTCGAATCGAAGGTCAAGTTGCTGGCCGACGTCGACGCTTACGTACGCGCCCGCGACGCACGGGTGAAGCAGGTTTCGGCGTCGCTGCTCGGCAACTGGCAGGCGGTGCAGATCATCCGCCGCGACGGCGCCCGCGCCGCTGACATCCGGCCGCTGGTGCGGTTCAACGTCTCGGTGGTGGTGGAGAAAGACGGCCGCATGGAGTCCGGCAGCTACGGGGTCGGCGGCCGCGTCGCCTATCAGCGCTACATCGAGCCCGATTCCTGGAAGGCGACCGTCGAGGAGGCGTTGCGCCGTGCGGTGATCAATCTCGACTCGGTGCCGGCGCCGGCGGGTGAAGTGCCGGTGATCCTTGGTCCCGGGTGGCCCGGAATCCTGCTGCACGAGGCCATCGGCCACGGGCTCGAGGGCGACTTCAACCGCAAGAAGACCTCGGCGTTCGCGGGGCTGATGGGCCAGCGTATCGCCGCCCCCGGCGTCACCGTCGTCGACGACGGCACCCTCGACGATCGGCGCGGCTCGCTGACCATCGACGACGAAGGCACGCCGACGGAGCGCACGGTGCTGATCGAGGACGGCATCCTCAAAGGCTACATGCAGGACCGCATGAACGCCCGCCTGATGGGGATGAAGAGCACCGGCAACGGGCGGCGCGAGAGCTACGCCCACGCGCCGATGCCGAGGATGAGGAACACGTACATGCTGGCCGGCCCGCACGAGCCCAAGGAAATCCTCGGATCGGTGAAGAAGGGCGTCTACGCCGCGAGCTTCGGCGGCGGCCAGGTCGACATCACGTCGGGCAAGTTCGTATTCTCGTGTACCGAAGCCTACTTGATCGAGAACGGCAGGAAGGGACCGCCGTTAAAGGGCGCGACGCTGATCGGCAACGGCCCCGACGTGCTCACCCGGGTCAGCATGATCGGCAACGACATGGCGCTCGACCCCGGCATCGGCACCTGCGGCAAGAACGGCCAGGGAGTTCCGGTGGGCGTCGGCCAGCCGACGCTGAAGATCGACAGCCTGACCGTCGGTGGCACCTCGGTTTGAGAGGCGCGGCCGGGCCGGCGACCGTTCAGTAGGCGTATTCCCGATACACCGGATCGACGGAGTGGTTCCAGCGCCCTTCGTAGGCCGCCAGCAGTTCCTCGGCGGGCGTCAATCCCGACTGCGCGATCTGGAACAGCGGCCTGAGGAAATGGGTTTCGTCCATGCCGACGCGATCCAGCCGCGCCCGGTTCCGGA
>JACPJY010000328.1 GCA_016187325.1 Rhodospirillales bacterium
ACTTCCACCACTACAAGCCCGACGCCGAGGTCTATCTCAGCGCCGTCGAACTTTTCGGCGGCCAAGCCGATCGCGTGATGCTGGTCGCTGCCCACAATTACGACCTGAAGCAGGCGCGGCATCACGGCATGAAGACCGGCTTCGTGCTGCGACCGACCGAATATGGACCGAATCAGAAAACGGATTTGAAGGCCGAGGCGGATTGGGACATCGTCACCGATAGCATCGAAGGGATAGCCGACGCGCTCGGCGTCTGATGGCGCCCGCCTTCAGAGATAACCGCTGCCGCTATCCTCGCCCTCACCGGTGCCGAACTCCTGCTCGCCGAAAAGCTCCTCGACCACCGAGAACTCGCGCCGCAGGCCCCGCCGCGCCCTCAGCTTACCCTGCGCGCCCGGCGGGAAGTCGGTGAACATGATCACCTTCCTGTCGATCAGCACCTGAATGAGGTCCTCCAGGACGCGGGCCAATCCTAAGTCCGATTGCACCCATTCGTCGACGTTCACGCCAGGGATGTTCTGATGGATGAAGGCGACCAGCTCCGGGTCGTTGGGGGCGACCTCGACGGCGCCTTCGACCGGCTCTGTATAGACGGCGAGGATCTTGCCGTCGGTGTCCTTGTGCACGAATGGCACGGTGGCGCTCTCCTGGCTGTGGCCGCCCGCTCGGTAGTGTAAACCGCGGACCCCAGCGGCAGTAGGGAAAATTGAAAAGCCGGGCGGGCCTGCGCCTTCAGCCGCGGGCCATGCCGCGGCGGGCGGCCAGCATCAGCGCCGCGCCGGCGAGACTGACGGCGGCGCAGAGACCGAAGCTCGCCGTGTACTCGCCGACCGGCGCGAAGGCGCCGGCGAAGGTCACCGGCCCGACCAGCACGCCGGCGTAGGTCGAAACCATGACACCGCCGGTGGCGCTGCCGATCTGCCCTTCCGGGGCGAGACGGGCGACTTCGGCCATGAACACGCCGTTCCAGCCGATGGCGCTGACCCCGAATAGGATCAGCACCCCATAGACGACCGCCGGCGCGGCGCCGGCCGACAGCAGCACGGTCAACGCGCCGCCCGCGGCGGCGACCAGACCGGTCAGCATCAGCACTCGATTGCCATCGCCGAGACGGTCGGCGACGCCGCCCCACACGAGGCGCCCGGTGGCGCCCGCCACCTGCAACACGGAGAGCACGACGCCGGCCTCGACGAGCCCGAAGCCCAGTTCCTCGACCAGCATCGTCACGGCGAACGTGGTCAGGCTGAGCTGCACCGCCGAATAGCAGAATCCAACGAGCGACATCCGCGACAGCACCGGATGCCGCCACACCAGCCGGAAATCCCCCGCTGGGTTGCTGCGCAGCGCCACGTTCGGGTCGCGGTCCTGGTCCCACCGGCGGCGGAACGGCTGGATGATCGCGAGCAGCGCCAGCGCCAGGGCGGCGCCCGCCAGCAGCGCCCATTGCCAGCCGAAGACCAGCGCCAGCGTCGGCGCCGTTAGGCCGGCGGCGACGCCGCCGAGCGGCACTCCCGTTTGCTTCAACGAGAACACCAGGTTGCGGGTTTTGGGTTGCGTCACCCGCATCAGCAGGTGCGACGCCGCCGGATTGGTCAGCCCGTAGCCGAAGCCGGTGAGCACCGAGCCGATGGCGAGGATAAATAGCGACGGTGTTGCCATCAGCGCCACGCCGACGCCCGAGAAAGCGAGCCCCGCCTGGTTGGTCCGGAGCGCTCCCCAGCGGCGGATCAGGACGCCGCTGACCAGCGAAGTCGCCATGGCGCCGAGATAGATCAGGCTCACCTGCACGCCGATCAGCGACGTCGGCACGGCGAAGGCGCGGGCAAGCTCCGGCGCGATCGCCGCCGGGATCACCGAGCACATGGTCACCACCACCTGCACGATGGTGGTGACGGCGACCACCGGCGTCGCCGACGGCTCGGAATCCCGCCCGGCACCGCCGCTGCCGCCTGGTTCGTCCGTCGTCGCCCCGCTTGCCGCCATGTGCCTGATCCTCCGCTGTTTCCGATGATTAGGACGGCGCCGAGAGTAGCCCCCGGCAGCGTCCGGATTAAGAAAAATGATGATCGAACCCTCGGCTTTTGCCACCATCCCCGGATGGGTGCCCTGGCGCGAACTTTCCGGCTGGCGGCGCGGCCGGCGGCGATGCTGGCCGCGGCGATGATCGTGGTCGGCTGCGAGGCGGGACCGGACGCCGCCGAGCCCATCACCGCCGTCCATGTCTATACGGCGTCGGTGCCGGTCGGCCTCGACGCCTTGGTCGAGCGCCACCGCCTGGCCGGCGCCCGCGTCGGCTTCGTGCTATACGACCTGGCGCGCGGCGAGAAGCTCGCCGGGCGCAACGAGAGCGAACTGTTCATCCCGGCGTCCACCACCAAGATCGCGACCACGGTGGCGGCGCTCAATATCCTCGGTCCCAACTACCGGTTTGAAACCCAGTTGCTGGCCACCGGCGCGATCGCCGGCGGCATGCTCAACGGCAACCTCTATCTGCAGGGCGGTGGCGACCCGCTGTTGCAGCCACAGGACCTCATGGACCTTGCGCAGCGGCTGAAGGACGCCGGCGTGTCGTCGATTTCCGGGCAGTTCTTCTATGACACCTCGTTGCTCGCCGCCACCGACCATATCTCCGCTCGGTGGCCGGACAACACCCGCTACAACCCGGGCATCGACGCCTTGTCGCTTGACTTCAACAGGACCCTTCTCACCTGGCGGCCGAAGGGCGAGATAGGAATCGCCGAGGCCTTCGAAACACCGGCCTTCGACGACGCCGGTCCCGGATTGGCCGACGTCGATCCGGGCACCGGCCGCAGCATCCTCTACGCCGGGCCGAAAAGTGCCGGCCGATGGCTGCTGTCGCCCGCGGCGCCGGCGAAGGGCTCCGAATATTTACCTGTAAAGACGCCGGGACTCAGGACCGCCCGAGTGTTCCGCCGTTTTTGCAACTTGATTGGCATCGAGCTGCCGGAACCGCAGGCGGCGGCCGTGCCCGATAGCGCCAAGGTACTCGGCCGCGTTGGTGGCCTGCCCCTGGTCGAGATCATTCGCCAATCGCTCGAGCACTCCAACAACATGGTCGCCGAGTTGATCGGCCAGGTGGCGGCGCGGCGGCTGACTGGCAAGCCGGGGACGCTCGCCGACAGCGGCGCTGCGCTGGCCGGCTGGCTGAAGACAGCGATTCCCGCCGCCTGGGATGGGTTCCAGATGCCCAATCATTCCGGGCTCGCCGACGACGCCCGCGTATCGCCGGAGCAGATGGCGGCGATCCTGCGTTTCGCCGCCCAACAGCGTTACGGCGGCTTGAGCTATCAGGCGCTGCTGCCGGTTTCCGGGTACCGAAACTCGATGGGCGGCCGGCTGCGCGACCCGACGACGGCGCTCCGCGTGTGGGCCAAGACCGGGACGCTGAGATACGCCAAGGGCCTCGCGGGCGTGCTGTTCACCCAGCAGGGCCGGCAGGTGGTATTTGCGCTTTACGTTACCGATTTCGACCGCGCCCAAGCCCATGGCGCGGCCGCCGACGCGAAGGCGCCGGAAGTGGCCGCCGCCCGAAACTGGACCCGTCGAGCCTTTGCCTTCCAGGAGGATCTGGTGCGCGAATGGATCATCCAGTACTGAGCGCCTATTTTCCGGTACCCGGCGCGGACGGCGGCAAATCTCAGGAAAAACCCCCGGCGGGTGATCGCCCCGCCGGGGGTTGTCATCGACGGCCGTTGGCGGCCGCGATCAGTTGCGTGACGGCGCCAGCATCTGGTCCGCCGTCTGGATCACCTTGGAGTTCATCTCATAGGCCCGCTGGGCGGCAATCAGGGCAGCGATCTCCGTCACCGGATCGACGTTGGAGGTCTCGATGAAACCCTGCAGCACCGACCCGAATCCCGCCGATCCCGGGGGGCCGGCGTTAGCCGGGCCGGACGCGCGCGATTCCCGGAACAGGTTGTCGCCGAGGGCGATCAGGCCGGCCTCGTTGGGGAAGGTAGTGATTTGCAGCGTGCCGGCATTGGTCGGCACCGTCGCCCCGTCTAGTTTCACCAGTACCTCGCCAGTGGCGTTGATGGTGACGTCGACGGCGCCGGGCGGAATCAGGATCCCCGGCTGAACGGTGAAGCCGTCCTGGGTGACCAACTGGCCCTGGCCGTTGAGCTGGAAGGCGCCGGCGCGGGTGTAGGCGGTGTCGCCGTTGGGCAACAGCACCTGGAAGTACCCGCGGCCCTGGATCGCCAGGTCGAAGGAGTTGTCCGTGGACTGCAGGTTGCCTTGCTCGGCGATGCGGTAGATCGAGGCCAGGCGCACGCCGTGGCCCTGCTGCACGCCGCTCGGCACCACGTCGCCGGCTCTCGACGACACGGAATCCTTGCGCGCCACTTGATTGTAGAGGAGATCGTGGAATTCGGTGCGGCGGCGCTGGTAGCCCGAGGTGTTCATGTTGGCGAGGTTGTTAGCCACCACTTCTGTGTTGTGCTGCTGCGCCACCATGCCCGATGCCGCAATTTGCAATGCTTGCATTGTTCCCGTCCTTCTAATTGTTCCCGTCTTTGATGGTTTCGACCCCGTCCGGCGCTCGGTTTCCGGCGCCGGTTTGGGACGATCTTGCCCGAGACAGGTGCATGACCCGTGCCAATTGGGAAAATCTTGTTTTTTCAACTTGTTAAATGAAATCGGGGGCTCCGGCCGGGGTCGGCGGCGGGACCTAAGAAAGCCCTGCCCGGCAACATTTTCCGGCCCCCGGAGGCCCCTGACCGGCTTGCAATACAAGGTCGGAGCGGCGTCGGGCGGCAGCGTCAGAGGGCGATGGTCTTGCCGTCCTCGGCGGTTTCGAACGCCAAGCCATCGAGGCGCCCCAGCATGTCGTCGCTCATGTGGGTCAGCACCAGGCGCTTGGCGCCGATTTCCTCCAGGTTGGCGACCAGCGTCCTGAGGTCCATGTGCCCGCCAACCGTCTTGTCGAAGTAATAGGCCTCGGCAATGAACAGATCGACCCCCTTGGCCGCCTTGAGCAGCCCCTCCGACCAGGCGCCGTCGCCGGAATAGGTGACCGTCCTGCCGTCGCAGCTGACCCGAAGCGCGCACGACGGCCCGTCGCCCGACTGGTGGTTGACGCGGTAGGGAATCACCGAGACCGTGCCCGAGCGCCATTCCTTCTCCAGCTCGTATTCCTCGATCCTCAGTTCGAAGCGCCGCTTCTTGGTCGACGACCCCGGGAACAGGCTCTCCATGGCAGCGGTCAGGCGCTCACCCGTCGTCCGCGGCCCGGCGACGAGCAATGGCTTGTCGCGTTTGCCGATGTGATCGGCGTGCAGCAGGAAGAACGGCAGGCCGCCGAAATGGTCGCCATGCAGGTGCGTCAGCAGGATGAAGTCGATGCGGTTGGGATCGACGCCGAAGCGGTTGATGGCGATCATCGACGACGCGCCGCAGTCGATCAGGAACCGGGTATCGGCGGCGGTGACCATGAAACAGGTGTTGAACCGCCCGCCGGACCCGAATGCGTCGCCGCAGCCGAGAAACCGCACTTCCATGGGCCTGCCCTTTCTCCGTCTTGTCCCATGCTAGCCCGATCGGCCGTCGCCTGCACGGCCGATCCCGACTACAATGGCGCGATGACGGCAACGACAACGGGCGGGCTCGGGGCAATGGCGCTGCTCGCCGTGCTGCTGGTCCCGGCTGCTGCAACGGCGGAACCGGCGAAAGAAACGCAGACCATGTCCCCGGCGGCGACGGCGAACAGGGAACTCCCGGCGGCGTTGAAGGCGCACGTGCGGGCCCTCGCCGTTGATATCGGCGAGCGCTCGGTGGTGCGCGGCGACGGCCTTGATCGGGCCAGGGCGTATGTCAAAAGCGCCTTCGAAAAAGCTGGACTGAAGGTCAGCGAGCAGCCTTACGAATACGAGGGTCGCCGCGTCGCCAACCTGATCGCCGATCTGCCCGGCGCAACCCCGGGCCCGGCGCCTTACATTGTCGGCGCCCATTACGACACGGTTCCCGGCACGCCCGGCGCCGACGACAACGCCAGCGGCGTCGCGGTGATGCTGGAGCTGGCACGCCGCGCCGTCGTCAAGCCGCCGAAGGTGCCGCTCCGTTTCGTCGCCTTCACCCTCGAAGAACCGCCGACCCACGCCACCCGCCACCAGGGCAGCCACGTCTTCGTCGAACAACTGGTCAAGTCGGGCGACGGCACCGCCGGCGCCATCATCCTCGAGATGGTCGGCCTGACGACGCCGTACCAGGGTTACCCGGTGTTCTTGAGATGGGCCGGATATCCCGAGAAAGGCAACTTCATCGGCGTCGTCGCCAACCGCGCCTCGCGCGAATTCGGCGAGCAGTTGATCGCGGGCATGCGGCGCAACCCGGCGCTGCCGGTGGAATCGCTGTTCGTCTGGTTCGACGGCTGGGTGCTCTACGACACCCGGCTTAGCGACCACGCGCCGTTCTGGGATGAAGGCTTGCCGGCGCTGATGGTCACCGACACCGCATATTTCCGCAATCGCAACTACCACGGCCCCGGCGACCGCGCCGAGACCCTGGATTACGGCTTCATGGCCGAACTGGTGGGAAGCCTGGAACTGGCGTTGGCGGAAATCTCCCGAACCGGCAACGCCACGCGGCGGTGACATCGGTAATCCCCGCAATGGGATGATCGCCCTATTGAGAATCGTTCTTGCTCAACCTTAGACTTATCTTCGGGTATTCAATTCAATTATTCGTTAAACGATTTTGGAGGTCGCTCAACAGGGGGAGAGACCGGTGCGCGCACTTCAAACCGCGCACGAGGCGGCGGCGAATTCCGCGCACGCCCGATTTGTGGACGCCGGCGTTCTGCCGATGCGCCATCCTGCGACGCTGAACGGCAATGGGCGACGGGCCGACGCCTATTACGCCCCAGCCTTGAAGCTCGAGCGGCCGGACGCCGCCGAAACCCCGATACCGCCGCCGGCCCGGTCGCGGCCGTCATTACGCGGGCGCCGCACTACCGATCGCCGCGGCGGGTCCTTCCCCCATCCCACGCAACTCAAGCCACAGACGCCGTTCATGGCGCAACTGATGTCCCAGAACCAGGTTCCGGGCGCTGCCGCCGTCCGTACGGAGAGCCCGCGGCTTGGCGAAACGGCCCCCAACGCCGACCAGGGCGGCGGCTTGGTGCCCACGTCCACGGAAACCGACCTCGTCAACGCCCAGCGCCGTCATTTCGAGCAGGTCAATGCCTATCGCAAGACGATCACCATGGCCACCGACTTCATCGTCCGGCGCTATCACCTCGCCACCGATATCCAGGGGCTGACGATCACCGACGACCGCGCCGTCGAGATGGTGGTGTAGGCGCATTTTCGCCCCGCCAAGGGAAGGCGGCGATCGGTAGACTGAAAAGTTCGAGATATCAAACGCGCCGATCCGGTTTCTCTGTTGGAGCTCCATACCGGACGGTGTAGGCTCCGATAATAGCTTGATCCGCCCGTTGAAATTCCATGACTTTCCAACAGTTTACAAAGAATCCTTGGTAATTTGCACGGCGCGTCCGACTATTTTCTTTCGTACCCTCTGGCGAATGCTTGACGCCTTCACGCGGACGGCTGCGCTAACGGGGTCGAATGGGGCAGCCCCTGCAAGAGACACCGGCTTCTTTCCGTCTTGTTCCGTGCGGCAGCGCGATCGCGATCGTCACGCTGGCGCTTTGCGGTTTGGCGTTGCCCGCAGGTCCCACGGGAACGCAGGATGGTCCGGGGCGGGTTGGCGGATTCGTGGCCATCGACGAACCCATACCACCGATCCCCGAGAGCGAGGCCCTGGACCCGCGGAAAGTTGCACTGGGCGCGTTGCTGTTCGATGATCCACGCCTTTCCGGGGACGGAACCGTCGCCTGCGTCAGTTGCCACAACATGGCATTGGGCGGCAGCGATCAATTCGCGCGTTCCATCGGCGCCGGCGGCGCCTTGGGCGTCGTCAATGCCCCGACGGTATTTAACGCCCGCTTCAACTTCGCCCAATTCTGGGACGGTCGCGCCGCCACCCTGGAAGATCAAATTGACGGTCCCATCAGCAATCCCAGGGAGATGGGATCGTCCTGGCCCGAGGTGTTGGGGAAACTTCGCGAGGATCGCGAGCACGTCGCGGCCTTCCAGGAAATTTACAAGGACGGAATCCAGGTCGTCAACATCAAGGACGCGATCGCCACTTTCGAACGTTCCCTGACCACACCCGATTCCCGTTTCGACCGCTATTTGAAGGGCGATGCCGGCGCCCTTACCGAGGAGGAAAAAGCCGGTTATGAGTTGTTCAAGATGTATCGCTGCGTCGCCTGCCACCAGGGCGTCAACATCGGCGGCAACATGTTTGCGAAGATCGGCGTCTTCGGAGATTACGTCGCCGACCGCGGCAACCCCACGGAGGCGGACCTCGGCCGATTCAACGTTACGGGCCGGAGCCGGGACCGTCACGTCTTCAAGGTGCCGTCGTTGCGCAACGTGGCTTTGACCGCCCCGTATTTCCACGATGGTTCCGCAAAGACGCTCGACGAGGCCGTTGTCGTCATGGCCAAATATCAGCTGGGCCGCCGGATTTCCGATACAGATTTGACGCGCATCGTTGCGTTCCTCCAGACTCTCACTGGAGAATTGCGCGGACAACCGCTATGGCAATGATCAGTTACCGCCAGGCGCTGATCGTAATGCTGGCGTTGGCCTTGATCACGACGTTGTACTTCATGAGTCGGGTGGCGGATCCCGATCAATACCGCGCCGTAATCGATTACCTTCGTGAGATCAGGAGAATGGAGGTGATCGTAAATCAGGACACGTTGAAGGCGCGTTCCGCGCTGCTGCCCCATTATGATTCGTTTGTGGCCAACACGGCCCGTGTATCGACCGCGCTGCGTGATATTCGGGAAACCTCCGCCCGCATTTACGGTACGGACACGAACGATATGACACGGGCGTTGAACGCGTTCGGGGAACAAAATGCCAGGCGTCTCACGGCATTGGAGGACTTCAAATCAGATAACGCGGTGCTGCGAAATTCGCTGGGATATTTCCCGATCGCCGCCGCCGAAATATCCTTGAAAATCAAGCAAACCAGCGACGCTGCTCTGGCCGACGAAGTTGACCGTCTGCACCTTGACCTTCTTGATTATTACCTGACCGGTGGCAGCGATTTGCGACAAAACGTCGTATCGCGTATTCAGCGCCTGATCGAAGCGACGCGACCGGGGCCGCAGGATGATCCGGCGTGGCACACCTTCAATCAACAAGCGTCCGACGTCAGGCAGCTATTGGCGCACGCCAATGTCGTTCTCGACTACAGAGACCGGGTCAACGCCGAGGTCGAGAACGTGCTTGCCCGATCATCGACAAAAGCAGTCGATAATCTGATGAAAATTATCGATGAGCATTATGCGAAGATCCTAAAGGATACCGATAAGTTCCGGTTTATGCTGTATGCGGTCGCGATCGCGTTGCTGTGTTACATCGCGTTCTTGCTGATGCAAGTGCAGCGCGGCGCGTTGGCTCTGCATCAAGCCAAGGAAGAGGCCGACCGCGCCAACCGTTCCAAGACGCATTTCCTGGCAAACATGAGCCACGAGCTTCGGACGCCGCTTAATGCCATCATCGGTTTCGCCACTGTCATGGTTAATGAGATGTTCGGACCGATAGGACACAAGCGGTACAAGGAATATGCCACCGACATTCATGCGTCGGGGAATCAGTTGGTCGCGTTGATCGGTGATATTCTCGATATCTCGAAGGTCGAGGTCGGCAAGCTTGACGTATTCGACACGATCGTGAGCGTGCGCGACGTGGTGACGGACACCGCGAGATTGATGGATGAACGCGCGAGGCAGGCCCATATTGACCTGTCCGTTACGGTGCCCAATGACCTTCCGTTGCTGCGCGCCGACCAAGTGCGGGTCAAGCAGATCATTCTCAACCTTCTCGACAACGGCCTGAAATTCACGCGGCCGCATGGCGCGGTGCGCATCGAGGGATACCTGGAAGCGCGCGGCGGTATTTCGATAAAGGTGGCGGATACGGGGATTGGCATCGCCGAACAGGACATGAATAAGGTCCTCGAGGCATTCGGTCAGGCCAATCACAGTTATACCCATACCTATCGCGGGGCGGGTCTTGGTTTGGCGTTATCCAAGTCGTTGATGGAACTGCACGGCGGTACCCTGCATCTCGAAAGCGAACTCGGAAAAGGCACCACGGTTATCGTCCGTTTCCCCGCCGACCGGACTATCATTGCTCCCCGCAACCCGCAAACCTGACACGGGAGGAGCCATTGCTGAAACCGCACAAGCCCGACACCCTGCATCCGCCGTTCTCCGCCTACAGCCCGGGCATGGAGGCGACGGCCGGGCGCTGGCTCTTGATCTCGGGTCAGATCGGCGTCGACAAGGCTGGCAAGGTCGCGGCCGGCGCCGAGGCGCAGATGCGGGAATGTTGGCACCACATCTTCGAGATCCTGAAGTCGGCGGGGATGACCAAGCGCAACCTGGTCAAGATCACCGGCTACCTAGTCGATCCGAAGGACGTCGGCACCTACCGCCAGGTGCGCGATAGCCTGCTCGACGGCCACCAGCCGGCGTCGACCCTGGTCGTCGTTGCCCAGCTTGCCAATCCCGCCTGGCTGGTCGAGATCGAGGCCGTCGCCGCCGCGTGAGCGGAGGCGCGGCGGGCGCCCGGGTTCAGGCGACGTCAACCAGCACCACCTCGGCGGCGCCGATGGCCGCGATGGTAATGGCGTCCTCGCTGGCGACCGCGACCCCGGCCCGCTCCGGCGCCGCGACGCCGTTGACGGAGATGTTGCCGCGGGCCGCCACCAGATAAGCGCGGCGGCCGCCCGGCAGCGGGTGCTGGAGCGTCTCGCCGGCCTTCAGCGTCGCCCCCAGCACGGCGGCGTCCTGATGGATGGCGATGGCGCCCGCGTCGGCGACCCGCCCCGACGCCAGCGGATGCAACCGCCCGGCGCGCGAATCCTTCGGGAACTCGCGCGTCTCCCAGCGCGGCGTCAAATTGCGCGTGGCCGGCACGATCCAGATCTGGAACAGCGTGGTGATCCCCGGCTCCAGGTTGCGCTCGGCATGGCGGATGCCGGTGCCGGCGCTCATTACCTGCACGTCGCCGGCGCGGGTGATGCCCTTGTTGCCGAGGCTGTCCTCGTGGGTGATGGCACCCCGCCGCATGTAGGTGATGATCTCCATGTCGCGGTGGCCGTGGGGCTCGAAGCTGCCGCCCGGCTGGATGGTGTCGTCGTTCCACACCCGGAGCGCGCCTATACCTAAGCGCGCCGGATCCTGGTAGCCGGCGAAGCTGAAGTGGTAGCGGGCCTCGAGCCAGTCGTTCTTGAAATGGCCGAGGTCCGCGAGTTTGGTGACGGTGATCATCAGCGCCCTTCGATCCGCCACGCCGCCATCAGGCCGCTCAACGCGAGCGCCATCACCAGCAGGCCCGGTAGCAGCGGCATCTGGGCGATGCCGGAGACGACGAACGATTTGTTGGCGACCAGCCCGATCCAGCCGCGTCCCGATGAGTCGCGGCCGGGCCGGGTGCGCCGCGGCTCGGGGATGCCGTCGGCGATCCAGCCGATGCCGCCGCCGCTGCTCGTGGCCATCGGACGCAGCGCCTCGGCGGTCGCCCTCAAGTCGGCGAACTCGAGAGGGTTGAGCGCGCCGGCGGTGGCCAGCGCCGACGACTTGCCGTCCGTGACCTTGTAGAGGCCGGGTTCGGACACCGGCACGGCGGCCCGCGCGGCGCCGCCAGCGCCCGCCTCCAGCTTGACCGCCTCGGTCTTGCCCGATGGCGCGGTGACGGTGATCTCCGGGGTCTCGGCGGCGAGGCTGCGGCGCTCGACCTGCAGGCGGCCGTCGCGGACCTCGGCGCGCAAGCCCTCTTCCTCAAGGTCCGGCTCCTTCATCAGCCAGTGCGCCAGCCGCCGCAACAGCTCGCCCTGCGGCCCGCCGCCGTC
>JACPJY010000306.1 GCA_016187325.1 Rhodospirillales bacterium
AGCGCATCGGCGCCATCGAGCTCATCAACAAGCGCGGCGGCGACGGGCTGTTCGCCGAGGCCGACCTGCACCTCCTGCAGGCGATGAGCGCCTCGGCGGCGCTCGCCATCCTGAACGCCCGCATGGCCGAGAAGCTGGTGGAACAGGAACGAGTCGCCCGTGAGCTCGAACTGGCAGCGGAAATCCAGCGCTCGCTGCTGCCGAAGCCGGGCACCGGGGATTTCCCGGTCGCCGGCGTCAACCACGCGGCGCGCACGGTGTCGGGGGATTTCTACGATTTCTTCACGCTTGAGGACGGCCGCATCTGCTTCAACCTCGGCGACGTCTCCGGCAAGGGCATGAACGCGGCATTGCTGATGGCGAAGACCGCCAGCGTCTTCCGGTGCCTGGGAAAGACCTTGCACCAGCCGGGCAAACTGCTCGGACGGGTCAATTCCGAAATCTGCGAAACCGTCACCCGCGGCATGTTCGTGACCATGGTCGGCGGCCTCTACGACCCGGAGACCGGCATCGTCCGGCTGGCGAACGCCGGCCATGAGCCGCCGTTGTTTCACGACACTGCCGGCGCGTTCACCAGCCTGCCCGCGAACGCCCCTCCGATCGGGATTCTGCCGCTGCTGGGGGAAGGGGAGGATTACCCTGAAATCGAACTCAGGCTTGACGGCGGCACGCTCTACATCTTCACTGACGGGGTGACGGAAGGCTATCTCGAAGATGGCCGGGAGCTGGAGGTCGGGGGCCTGAAAAAGTTACTTCGCGAGAACGCCAGCGCCAGCCCCGGCGACCGGTTGGCCACAGTGATTGGGCGCATCGACCGGGGCAATAGCGTGCTCCGCGACGACCTGACGATGATCGCCATCGACGACCGTGCGGCGCACGCGCGGCGGACGGCGACCGGCAACGCGCCGAGGATACAAGCCGCGGCGCGGCCGACCCACGGCAACGATGAGGTGCTGCTCACCGTCAGCGTCCCGTCGCAGCCCGATCGGCTGAAACTGATCCGCAACGCCGTCGCCGAGACCGCCAGGCTGTGCGGCTGCTCGGAGGACGTCGGCCGGGATATGGTGATCGCCGTCGACGAGGCATGCCAGAACATCATCCGCCACGCCTACGGCGGTTCGCCGGACGGTGAGATATCGATGGAAATCCGCCGGCGCGGCGGCGAACTTGTTTTTCTGCTCCGCGATTACGCCAAGACCATCGATGTTTCCGCGGTCAAGCCGCGCGACCTCAACGACGTCCGGCCCGGAGGGCTGGGCACCCACTTCATTCGCGAAGTGATGGACGAAGTGACGTTCCTGCCGCCGCCGGAAGACGGCGGGAACTTGCTCAGATTGGTAAAGCGACTGTCAAGAGGGCTATCGGATGAAACATGAGATACGTGAACAAGACGGTGCCACGATTGTCGCTTTGACCGGCGATATCGATTTGCAGAATTCGCCCGAGGCCCGCAAAATTCTGCTTTCCTGCGTCGACAAGAAACGGCCGGTCCTGGTCGATTTGAGCGGTGTCGGCTACATCGATTCGTCGGGCGTTGCCTCGTTGGTGGAAAGCCTGCAAACCGCACGCAAATCCGGCTCGAAGCTGGTGCTGGTAACGGTCAGCGACGGCGTCCGTCGGGTGCTGGGGCTGGCGCGGCTGGATAAGGTGTTCACGATCTGCGCGACGGTCGAGGAAGGCCTCGACAAGGTGCGTTGAGCGACAGCCCGATGCAATCGACAGATACCCCCAATCCCGTTTCCCGGTTTTTCGATCGCGTCGGCCGCACCACCGTCGCCGGCATCGAGGAGATCGGCAACGGCGGCGTGCTGGTGGTGGAGAGTTTTTTCTGGCTGCTGTTCGGCCCCAGCCGCAGACAGCCGGTGCGCGTCGATTCGGTTTTCGTGCAAATGGTCGAGATCGGTATCCAGGCAATCCCGATCATCGGGCTCCTGGCGGCGACCATCGGCATCATGCTGGCGATCCAGGGCATCCACACGCTGCGCATTTTCGGCGCTGAAACCCGGGTCACCATCGGCATCGCGTTTTCCGTGGTGCGCGAGTTCGCGCCGCTGATCACCGGCATCTTGGTCGCCGGCCGCTCCGGCTCGTCGCTGGCGGCGCGCATCGGGACTATGAAGATCAACCAGGAAATCGACGCCCTCAAGGTGATGGGGATCAACCCGACCCGATTCCTGGTGGTGCCGGCGCTTTTGGCGATGATGGTGATGGTGCCGGCGTTGACCATTTTCAGCGACCTGATCGGACTGCTGGCGGCGGGACTGTATGTCAATGCCGACCTCGGTATCTCTCTCGCCGCCTATTTCGACGAGGTGCGCGACATCCTGTCCGTCGACGACGTGTGGCACGGGCTTGGTAAAAGCGCCATCTTTGCGGTGTTGATCGCGGTCATCGGCGTCGTCAACGGCGCTTCGGTGGTCGGCGGCGCCGAGGGAGTCGGCAAGGCGACGACACGCGCCGTGGTGCAGTCGATCTCGGCAATCATCGTGACCGACATGATCTTCGCCTTCGTGGTGACGCGTTGACATGAACGCACCCGCCGAAAACCGAACAGCCGAAGGAACATCATCGCCGGCCACCGGCGATCATCCGCGAAGCGTGATCGAGGTCGAGAACCTGGTCACCCATTACGGCGACCGGATGATCCTCAAAGGCGTGACCATGAACGTCCGCGAGAACGAGATCATGGTGATCATGGGCGGCAGCGGCTCGGGCAAGAGCACGCTGCTCCGCCACCTGATGGCGCTTGAGGCGCACACCTCGGGAACCATGAAGATTCTCGGCCGCGACATCAACAAACTGAGCGCCATCGAAATGTTCGACCTGCGCAAGAAGCTCGGCGTTGCCTTCCAGGGCGGAGCGCTGTTCAGCTCGATGACGGTCGGCGAG
>JACPJY010000375.1 GCA_016187325.1 Rhodospirillales bacterium
CTTCTTGCTGGGCGGCATCATCGCCTGGCTGTCGGGCGGCGAGGCTCGCAAGCGGGCGCGCCGGATGACGCGCCGAGCGGAAGCCGCGGAACGACAGTTGGTCGAGGCCGAACAACGCATCCGGGCGCTGGAAGAGGAAGCCGGCGACAACGGCGGCGAGGTGCGGCGGCTCCCTGGTAACGCCGCCTGAGACGGCCCTGGCCCGGCGCTGGTCTTCCGGTGGGCCGGAGGCTATAAATCCGGCGCCAGCGCCGGTCCGCGAGCCCGCATTGGGAGGCCCCTTGACCCCAACCGACAAGATATTCGTCGCCCTCGACACCGCCGAGGCGGAAGCGGCGCTCGCCCTGGCGCGCCGGCTCGCCGGCTTGGTCGGCGGCATCAAGCTGGGCAAGCAGTTGTTCACGTCCGAGGGGCCGGCGGGAGCGCGCAAACTGGCGGCGCCCGGGCTCAAAATGTTCCTCGATCTCAAGTTCCACGATATCCCGGCGACGGTGGCCGGCGCCGTCACCGCGGCGCTCAAGCTTAAGCCCTTCATGCTGACCGTGCACGCCGCCGGCGGCCGGGCGATGATGCAGGCCGCCGCCAAAGCCGCGACGGAAGCCGGCAAACAGCGGCCACTGGTGCTCGGGGTCACGGTGTTGACGTCGCTGGCCGACCGCGAGCTGGCCGAGACCGGCGTCGCCGGTACCGCCGCCGACCAGGTGCTGCGGCTGGCCAGGCTCGCCAAGGAGAGTGGCCTCGACGGCGTCGTCTGCTCGCCGCGCGAGGCGAAGATGCTGCGCCAAGCGCTGGGGAAGGATTTCAAGCTGGTGGTGCCGGGCATCCGGCCGCAGTGGGCGGCCAGCGACGACCAGAAGCGGGTGATGACGCCGAAAGAGGCAGTCGCCGCCGGCGCCGATTATCTGGTCATCGGCCGCCCGATCACCGCAGCCGAGGATCCGGCCGACGCCGCCCGGCGCATTGCGGCCGAGCTCGGCTGATGGCCGTTGACGTCAAGATTTGCGGGCTTTCCGACGAGGCCGCGGTCGCCGCCGCCGTCGACGGCGGGGCGAAGTTCGTCGGCTTCGTGTTCTTCCCGAAATCGCCGCGCCACGTAACGCCGGCGCGGGCTGGCGGGCTGGCCCGTTACGTGCCCAAGGGTGTCACCCGCGTCGGCCTGGTGGTCGACGCCACTGACGATCTCTTGGCCGACATCGCCAACACCACCGGCCTCGACATGCTGCAGCTGCATGGGGCCGAGACGCCGGCGCGCGCCGCCGAGATCCGCAAGCGCTTCGGGCTCAAGGTGATGAAGGTGGTGCCGGTCGCCGAAGCCGGCGATGTCGCCAAGGCGCGAGCCTACGAGGCGATCTGCGACCGGCTGATGTTCGACGCCATGCCGCCTATGGGCGCTAGCCGCCCCGGCGGCAACGCGCGCGCCTTCGATTGGGCCTTGCTGAAGGACCTGAAGACAAAGCTGCCGTGGCTACTGGCCGGCGGACTGACGGCGCAAAACCTGGCAACAGCGGTGCGCTTGAGCGGCGCCAAAGCGGTCGACGTCTCGAGCGGCGTCGAGGACCAGCCCGGCGTCAAGAGCATATTGAAAATAAAGGAATTTTTGCAGGCCGCGGCGGCGCTCCCGTGTCCCTGATCGGCCAATAAACGGCTGTTTTTACGGACGCTTTGTGGTTTATTAGCGCCAACCCAAGGGACGACCCATGAACAAGCTGAACACGTACCGCGCCGGGCCCGACGAGGCCGGGCACTTCGGCATCTATGGCGGCCGCTACGTCGCCTAGACGCTGATGCCGCTGATCCTCGAGGTCGAGAAGGCGTACGCCGTGGCCAAGGCGGACCCCGACTTCTGGGATGACTTCCATCGCCACATGAAGCACTACGTCGGCCGGCCGAGCCCGCTTTATCTGGCGCAGCGCCTGACCACGCACTTCGGCGGCGCCAAGATCTATTTCAAGCGCGACGAGCTCAACCATACCGGCGCCCACAAGATCAACAATACCATCGGCCAGATTTTGCTGGCGCGGCGAATGGGAAAAACACGCGTCATCGCCGAGACCGGCGCCGGCCAGCACGGGGTGGCGACGGCGACGGTGTGCGCGCTGTTCGGAATCCCGTGCGTGGTCTACATGGGCGAGACCGACATCGAGCGCCAGGCGCCGAACGTGTTCCGCATGAAGCTCTTGGGCGCCGAGGTGCGCCCGGTCACTGCCGGCACCGGCACGTTGAAGGACGCCATGAACGAGGCGTTGCGCGACTGGGTCGCCAACGTCGACGACACCTTCTACATCATCGGCACCGTTGCGGGCCCGCACCCTTACCCGGCGATGGTGCGCGATTTCCAGGCCGTCATCGGCAACGAAGTGAGGGCGCAGATCATGGAAGCCGAAGGCCGCCTGCCCGACACGCTGGTGGCCTGTATCGGCGGCGGCTCCAACGCCATGGGCCTGTTCCATCCGTTCCTCGACGATGAGGAGGTGCGCATCATCGGCGTCGAGGCAGCCGGCCTCGGCATCAAGACCGGAAAGCACTGCGCGTCGCTGACCGCCGGCGCGCCGGGGGTATTGCACGGCAATCGGACTTATCTGCTGCAAACCGACGACGGCCAAATCATCGACGGCCATTCGATCTCGGCCGGCCTCGACTATCCCGGCATCGGGCCCGAGCATTCCTGGCTTAGCGACCTGGGCCGCGTCGAGTACGTGTCGATCACCGACAAAGAGGCACTCGATGCCTTCCAACTGTGCACGCGGATGGAGGGCATCATCCCGGCGCTGGAACCGGCGCACGCGCTCGCACACGTCGCCAAAATCGCAGGCGATGTGGCGGAAGGCCACTTGCTGGTGATGAACATGTGCGGGCGCGGCGACAAGGACGTTTTCGCAGTTGCTCGCCATCTCGGCATCGAGCTGAAGACATGAGCAGGGCTACTACCTTGCAATCTGCGTCCCGCATCGGCCGCCGCTTCGACAAGCTGAAAAAGGAGGGCCGCGCCGGGCTGATTACATTCGTTACCGCCGGCGATCCGGACCTCGCGACCTCAGCAGAAATCTTGCACGGCCTGCCCGCCGCCGGCGCCGACCTGATCGAACTCGGCATGCCGTTCTCCGATCCGATGGCCGACGGCCCGGCGATCCAAGCGAGCTCGCTGCGCGCGCTCAAGAGCGGCATGAGACTGAAGAAGACGCTGACGCTGGTCGCCGACTTCCGACGCGAGGACGTCGAGACGCCGGTGGTGCTGATGGGTTACTACAACCCGATCTACGTCTATGGCGTCGACCGCTTCGTCGCCGACGCCGTGAAAAGCGGCGTCGACGGGCTGATCGTCGTCGACCTGCCGCCGGAGGAAGTGGACGAGCTGTGGCAACCGGCCAGGGCCGCCGGCATCGACTTCATCTTCCTGACCGCGCCGACGTCAGACGACAAGCGGCTGCCGAAGATCGTGGCGCGCGCCACCGGCTTCATCTACTACGTTTCGATCATCGGCATCACCGGCACGCGGTCCGCGTCCATCGCCGACGTGAAGAAGGCGGTGCAACGCATCCGCAAGCACACGCGGCTGCCGATCGGCGTCGGTTTCGGCATCAGGACGCCGGAGCAGGCGGCGGAGATCGCCGCCGTCGCCGACGCCGCGGTGGTCGGCTCAGCCCTGGTCGATATCGTCGCCGGCGGCCTCGACGCCAACGGCAAGCCGAAACCGGGGCTCGCGGGCCGCGTGCTCGATCGCGTCGCGGCGCTCGCCGAGGGCGTCCGCCGGGCCCGGGTGAAGGTAGCCTAAGCTAATGAATTGGCTCAAGAATTTCGTAAGACCGAAGCTCCGCAAACTGGTCGGCGGCGGCAAGGACGTGCCCGACAACCTGTGGCACAACTGCGCCAACTGCCAGCAGATGGTGTTCCACCGCGACCTCGAAAAGAACCTCAACGTCTGCCCCCATTGCGGATGTCACCTGCGCGTCAACGCGCGGCTCAGGCTGGCGATGCTCACTGACGGCGGCCAGTACCAGACGGTGCCACTGCCGCCCACCGTCGTCGATCCCCTCAGGTTCCGCGACCGCCGCAAGTACACCGACCGCCTGAAGGAGGCCCGCGCGCAGTCTGGCGCCGGTGACGCGCTAACGGTCGCCACCGGCCGTATGGGCGGCATCGACGTGGTGATCGCGGTCTTGGACTTCCAGTTCATGGGCGGCTCGATGGGCCTCGCCGTCGGCGAAGGACTACTAACGGCGGCGCGGCTCGCGGTTTCGCGGCGCTCGCCGCTGATCGTGGTGTCGTCATCGGGCGGCGCCCGCATGCAGGAAGGCATCTATTCGCTGATGCAGATGGCGCGCACCACCATCGCCGTCGAGGAAATTCGGGAGGCCGGGCTGCCCTACGTCGTCGTGCTCGCCGATCCGACAACCGGCGGCGTCACCGCGTCGTTCGCGATGCTCGGCGACGTCGCCATCGCCGAGCCGGGCGCGATCATCGGCTTCGCCGGCCAGCGGGTGATCGAGCA
>JACPJY010000376.1 GCA_016187325.1 Rhodospirillales bacterium
AAAGACCGGCGTGATCGACGTGTCGTTGCGCCCGATCCAGGTGAGTCCCGAACTGGCGCGCCGGCTCGAAGGGCTGAAGACGGGCCCCTATACCAAGTTGTCGGTTTCGGATTCCGGAAAAGGCATGGACGACGACACATTGGCGCGGGTGTTCGATCCTTTCTTCACCACCAAGGAAGTCGGCGAAGGCAAGGGCCTGGGGTTGTCTATGGTTTATGGAATCATCCATAGACACGGCGGCGCCATCGATATCACCAGCACGCGACACGTCGGAACTACGGTGGATATCTATTTGCCGTTGATCCAAGATAGAAGTAGCAACGCCGGTGACCGCACGAAATAGACGGAGTGCATCGGGCGGCGGTACCGGGCGAGACGAGAGCCGGCGGTAGCCGACGCGACATTGATGCCGGGGATTGACGCCGGAATTGCGGTCGCGCCGCCCGGTCAGCGGCTGACGGAGATGATCCCGAGACCACCCCAGGAAAGCATCTCCTGCGGACCGAAGTAATGGACCAGGCTGTCTTCCGGGTAGTACCAGCCTTCCTTCACCGGCACCAGACGCAGTTCCGCGGTTTTCCCGGAGCCGATCCCGAACCCGACGATGCACGGCCGCGTCGCCGTGCCGCCGCCGCCCGACACCTGTTCCAGCGCCACCGCGCGCAAGAATTCCTCGGCACCGAAAGTGCGCTGAGCGTCGTCCTTGTTGGCGAGCCTGAGGATGGTCGGCTGCCCGAGCTTCAGGTCGACGCCGTAGGTGGAAAACCGGCCGTCCTTGATATCGACGTTGACGACTTTGGCTTTCGACCAGTTGACTCCGTCGAGATGCTTGGGCGCGTCGGCGAAGCAAATGCCGTCGATGCGCGTATACTGGACGAGGTCGTAAGCGACGTCCTCGGTGGCGCAGGCGGCGATGCCCGCCGCCGCGGCAACCGTCAACAATGAGCGGACCATGCGCATGGTCGAATCCTCCGTGTGGCCCCGGTGCCCAGGCAGGCAAGAGTCGTAACACTCCCGCCACCGCTCCCCAAGGGGTTTTTTGCGCGCCGCCGCGATGCCGAGCCGCCGTCCGGCGGCGTCCCGCTTGCGGCGCCGGCTGTCCGCCGGCCGCGCGCTACCGCCGCCGGCGCGTTGTGTTTCCAAGCCGGACGAGGCAACATTCGTTATGGCCATGCCCGACCACCCGTCCCGCCGGTTGGCGGCGCTGCTGCTGGCGGCGGCGGGTTCCGCCGCCGTGGCGACGCCGGAGCCGGTGCAGGCGGCCGCCTGCCCGCCCACCGAATCGGCGCCGCTGGTGTCGATGAGCACGCTGCCGGGCTATATTTACTACGACACCAGCCGCAGCAGCGGCGAGCTCGACCGACTGCAGGGCCGCACCGGCAGCGCCGATCGTCGCCACGGCTGGCATCCGATCGGCCTGACACTGACCGAGTTGCAGTTCCACATCATGCAGATCCGGGTCAATACGCTCGCCCGCGCCGACAACACGCATTGTGCCGTGATCGCCGCCGTCGACGCGTCGCTCGGCTACGACAAGATCACCGTCTACGTCGACCACCGCTATCAGCCGGGAAGCTGTCAGCACCAATCGGTGCTCGACCACGAGCACGCGCACGTGGCGGTGTTCCGCGACACGCTGGCGGTATATGCGCCGAAGGTCGAGCAGCGGCTGACCGAGGCGGCGCAACGGCTGAAGCCGGTCACTGCGCGCACCGCCGAGCAGGCGGCGGCGAAGCTGCAGAAGGCCCTGCAACGGGAGATGGAGCCGACGTTCAACGAGATGAACCGGCGGCTCGACACAGACAACGCGCGCCTCGACGGCAAGGACAACTACCTGCGAGAACAGTCCCGCTGCTCCAAGTGGTGAGGCCGCGCGCCCGCGCCACCTTGACGCCCGCCGGCCCCTTGGCGAGACTACACGCGGCGGGACGATTGGCGCCCGCGGCCGCAGCGAAACGCCGCCGGCCGGGCGCCGAACATGGGACGGATGGGATTG
The DNA here is from genome assembly GCA_016187325.1 of Rhodospirillales bacterium. GTDB lineage: Bacteria > Pseudomonadota > Alphaproteobacteria > Rhodospirillales > Casp-alpha2 > JACPJY01. Next base: position 1,997 of record JACPJY010000376.1, read on the forward strand.
GGGATGAGCGAGCCGACCCTGGAATCGCGGGCCGCGGGGGATGATCTGCACCTGGCGCAGACGGAAATTCGTCACCTCAGGAATACCATCGGCGCGCTGCGCGAAGAGCTCGAGGGCCTGCAGTTCGAAAAGGAGCAGAGCGTCCAGAGGGCGGTTGCCGACGCCGCCGACGAGACGACGCAGCTCAAGGAAACGGCGGTGGCGCTGCGCGACGAGCTGGAAAGCCTGCAGTTCGAGAAAAACCGGGCGGTCCAGGAGGCGGTCGCCAATTCTACCGACGAGATCATGCAATTGAAGAAGACTGCCCAGGCGCTCCGCGACGAGCTCGAGAACCTGCGCTTCGAGAAGGACAAGGCCGTCCAGGAAGCGGTCGCCAATTCGCATGACGAGATCACGCAATTGAAAAAGACCGCCCAGGCGCTCCGCGACGAGCTGGAGACCCTGCGTTTCGAGAAGGACAGGGCGGTTCAGGAGGCGGTCGCCAACTCGCATGACGAGATCCAGCAATTGCAGAAGACCGCCCAGGCGCTCCGCGACGAGATGGAAACCCTGCGATTCGAGAAGGATGAAAGCGTGCAACGGGTGGTCGCCGAAAAACACGATGAGATCACGCAGCTGAAGGAGACGGCCGCGGCGCTGCGCGAGGAGCTGGACGCCATCAAGGTCCGGTATGAGGATAAAATCCAGGAACTCGAGCGCGCGTCGCGGGACGAGATCAAGCAGTTGCAGGACACCGCGGCGGCGCTGCGGCAGAAATGGGAAGCCCGGGATTCGGGCACGGGGAAAGGCGAATAGCCATGGCAAGCACGATCGGCGGCGGACAGGCGGCGGTGAACGACCGGACGTCCGGCAAATCCGGAGGCGGCGCCCGGCCGGACCGGGTGACCATGTTGCGCCACGCCGACAAGAAGCTGCAGCAGGCGGAAATGCTTCTCAACGTATCGCGCCGGGTGGCGGCGATCGAAAGCCTGGACGAGATCCTGAAGACCCTGATCGAAATGATCGCCTGGGAACTGGGGGCCGAGCGGGCGTCGCTGTTCCTCAATGACTCGGCGACCGGCGAGCTCTACTCCCGCGTCGCCCAGGGCAACTTCTCGCGCGAAATCCGGATGCTCAACTCGACCGGCATCGCCGGCGCGGTGTTCCATTCCGGCGACGGCGAGATCATCCCCGACGCCTACAAGGACAAGCGCTTTAACCGCAACGTCGACGAGCAAACCGGGTTCCGCACCACGACCATCGTCTGCGCGCCTGTGAAGACGGTGAAGGGCGAGGTCATCGGCGTCACCCAGGCGCTGAACAAGAAGAATGGTCAGTTCACCGCCGACGACCTCAACCTGCTGCAGGCGATCACCACCCAGGCGGCGGTCGCGCTGCAAAGCACCCAGTTCGTCGAGCGGATGAAGAAGAACCGCGAGAAGGAGCTGGAATTCCTGGACGTGGTCTCCGACGTCACCTCGGAGCTGGAGCTCGGGACGCTGCTCGCCAAGGTGATGAGCGAGGCGACGCGGATGCTGAATGCCGACCGCTCGACGCTGTTCCTCAACGACCCCAAGACCAACGAGCTGTTCTCGCGCGTCGCCATGGGCGATTCGATCGGCGAGATCCGGCTGCCCAACCACATGGGTATCGCCGGGGCGGTGTTCAAATCTGGCAAGACCGTCAACATCCCCTACGCCTATGCCGATCTCAGGTTCAATCCGGCGTTCGACAAGAAGACCGGCTATTTCACCCGCTCCATCCTGTGCGTCCCGATCGTCAACAAGGACGGCAAGACCATCGGCGTGACGCAGGTGCTGAACAGGCGCGGCGGGCCGTTCAACGACGAGGACGAGCAACGCCTGAAGGCGTTCACCGCCCAGGTGTCGATCGCGCTCGAGAACGCCAAGCTGTTCGAAGACGTCCAGAACATGAAGAACTACAACGAGAGCATGCTGGAAAGCATGTCGAACGGCGTCATCACCATGGACGAGGATGGCAAGATCGTCACCTGCAACAAGGCCGGACTCCGGATCATGCGCGCCAACGCCAAAGACATCCTCGGCAAGCCGGCCCAGGAATTCTTCACCGGGCCCAACGCCTGGGTCATGGAGCGGATCAAGAAAGTCGAGGAATCCCAGGAGCAGGACGTATTGATGGACGCGGCGCTGGAATTCGAAGGCGAAAAGATTTCGGCCAACGTCAGTTTCTTGCCGCTGGTCAGCGAGGAAGGCAAGAAGCTCGGCTCGATGATCATGATCGAGGACATTTCGTCCGAGAAGCGGATGAAGTCCACCATGTCGCGCTACATGGACCCGGGGCTGGCCGACCAGCTGCTCACCGGCGGCGACGAATTGCTCGGTGGCAAGAGCATCGAGGCGACGGTGCTGTTCTCCGACGTCCGCAGCTTCACCACCATCACCGAGGAACTGGGCCCGCAGGGCACGGTGGCGATGCTGAACGAGTACTTCACCATCATGGTCGATTGCATCACCCGCGAGGGCGGCATGCTCGACAAGTTCATCGGCGACGCCATCATGGCCGGTTTCGGCCTGCCGATCGCCCACGACGACGACCCAGACCGGGCGGTGCGCGCCACCATCTCGATGATCCAGGAGCTGCGCGGCTGGAACGTCGAGCGCGAAAAGAAGGGCCAGATGCCGATCGACATGGGCATCGGGCTGAATACCGACAACATCGTGTCCGGCAACATCGGCTCGCCGAAGCGCATGGACTTCACGATGATCGGCGACGGCGTCAACCTGGCGGCCAGGCTCGAATCCGCGTGCAAGCAGTATTCGGCGCGCATCCTGATCAGCGAATTCACCCGCAAGAAGCTGAAGGGCACGTACCGGATGCGCGATGTCGACCTGGTGGTCGTCAAGGGCAAGACCAAACCGGTCGGCGTCTACGAAGTGCTCGACTACCACACCGATGAGACGTACCCGAACCTGATGGACAACGTGAATTACTTCAACGAGGCGGTGAAGCAGTACCGCAAGGGCGACTGGGACAAGGCGGTCACGAAGTTCAGGGAAGCGATCAACGCCAACCCCAGCGACAAGCTGGCCGAAACCTACATCGAGCGCTGCGAGCACCTGAAGGCGGAGCCGCCGAAGGAGTGGAACGGCGTCTGGGTGATGAAGTCGAAGTAGCGGCCGCCGTCGCCGCCGACCGGGCAGGTCCGCCAACCTCAGCGCCGCTCCCGGCGCCGCACCGCCCGCCAACGGGATGGGTGCCGTTGCGTAGCCGCCGCACCCCGGGTCAAAACAGACCAATCCGTTGATCGGAAAGAATACCCGCCGGAATCCGGCGCGCCGGATCGACAAAAGTAGACAAAAATCGACAATAGTGAACACGGCCCTACGAGCCCACGGCCCGCAGGCGGTCGATGCTCGCGGCCGGCGCCTCCGCCTCGGTCGGGGCTTGTCGCGCCTCGGCCGCGACGGCGGCGGCCCTTGTTTCTCGCCACTTCGCCGCGTCGACCTTGTCCTGATCGGCGGCCAAAACCTTGGCCGCGGCATGGGTGAGGTCGCGCCACAGATGGAACGGAAATGGCCCGGGATTGGTGAACTGGTGCTGCAAGTCCACGGCGCGGGCGGCGGCGTGGTAGCGGCCGTCCTCCATGGCCCGGCGGTAGACCATCTCGAGCTTGCCGATCAGGGTGTCGGTGTCGCGGCCGTGCTGTTCGGCTAGCGTCCATTGAATGTCCTGGATGCGGCGAGCGACGCGAGGGTCCTTGAGCAGCCGGTAGCCCTGCTGGTTGGCGGTGCGCGGCGCATAGCCGGCGTCGCGGGCGGCCCTGGCGGCGTTCAAGCAATGGACGAAACTTTGGCAGAACCGCTCCTGCCGGGGGGTAAGATGTGGCATGACATTTTCCCTTTATTTTCAAACAATAAGGATTATATAGCTATATAAGGTAAAAAGTCAAGTAAAAACGAGAACGAAGAAAGAACTTCGACCGCAGTCGCCGCCGGCCTTCCCGGTCGGCAGCCGCCCCGCCGACTACGGCACCGGTGCTGCCGATGCCGGATGCTGCCGGGCCGCCGCCATGTCGCGGAAAATAACGTGTTACTTTCAAGCCGGGTCCGAAACAGCCGGCGGTGTGGAGGAAGGCGCGCGAGCGCGAGGACAGCATGGCCGTTTCCGATCAACTGATCCTGTTCGGCGGGGCGCTGCTGCTGCTCAGCATCCTGGCCAGCGTCGTTTCGTCGCGGGTCGGCGCGCCGCTGCTGCTGGTGTTCCTGGTCATCGGCATGCTGTTGGGCGAGGACGGACCCGGCGGCATCGACTTCGACGATTTCGGAAGCGCCTACCTGATCGCCAGCCTGGCGCTCGCCATCATCCTGTTCGACGGCGGCTTCCGCACGCCGTTCGCCGCCGTCCGCACTGCCTGGGGGCCGGCGGCGGCGCTGGCGACGGTGGGCGTATTGGTGACGGCGGCGGTGACCGGGCTGGCGGCGGAGATTTTTTTCGCCGACGGCTTGTTGGAGGCGTTGCTGGTCGGCGCCGTCGTCGCCTCCACCGACGCCGCCGCGGTATTTCTGCTGTTGCACCAGCGCGGCATGGAGCTGCGCCGCCGCGTTAGCGCCACCCTCGAGGTCGAGTCCGGCGTCAACGACCCGATGGCGGTGTTTCTGACCGTCACCCTGGTCGAGGCGATCACGCTCGGCGGCGCCGGGCACGTCGCCACGACGATCGCCGGGAGCCTGATGTTGCAGCTCGGTCTCGGCGCCGTCATCGGACTGGTCGGCGGCGCGGTGCTGACCTGGATGGTCAACCGCCTGGAGCTGGCGCCCGGGCTTTACCCGGTCTTCGTGGTGGCGGCCGCGTTGGTCATCTTCGGCGGCGCTCAGTCGCTCGGTGGCAGCGGCTTCCTCGCCGTCTATCTGGCCGGCATCCTGTCGGGGAACCGGCGGCTCCGGGCCAGCAAGCTGGTCAGGCGCTTCCACGACGGCATCGCCTGGGTCAGCCAGATCGTCATGTTCCTGATGCTCGGGCTGCTGGTCACTCCGACCAACCTGCTGCCCGATCTTGTCGAGGCGGCGGTGGTGGCGCTGTTCCTGATCTTCGTGGCGCGGCCGCTGGCGGTCGCCCTTTGCCTTGCGCCCTTCCGCTTCACGCCGAAGGAGCGCCTGTTCATCTCGTGGGTCGGCCTCAGGGGCGCGGTGCCGATCTTCCTCGCCATCATCCCGGTGCTCGGCCAAGTCCCCGACGGGCTCCGTTACTTCAACGTGGCGTTCCTGGTGGTGCTCGCCTCGATGCTGCTACAGGGCTGGACGGTGCCGTGGCTGGCGAGAAGGCTCGACGTCGAGGTGCCGCCCCATCCGGAGCCGAGCGGCAAGCTCGACATCGACCTGCCGTCAGCCCTCGACCGCGACGTCATTGGATACCACGTCGCCGCCGACAGCCTGGTGGCCGGCAAGCGGATCGAGACGGTGGCGCTGCCCGGGCGGACCCGCATCATCGCCGTGCTCAGGCAGAACCGGGTGGTGCCGCTCAATCAACTGCAAGAGCTCGAGTCCGGTGACTTCGTGTTGATGGTGGCGCCGCCCGAGCACGTGTTCGCGGTCGACCGGCTGTTCATGGTCCGCTCGCGGGTCGAGCGCGCTTTCGCCGGCTTGAGCCTCGGCGACTTCTCGTTCCCCGCCGAGGTGCCGCTCGGCCAGGTGGCGCGGGCCTACGACCTGCCGGCCGCCGCGGGCGAGCGCGAGATGAGCCTCGGCGCCTTCGTCGGCGCCAAGCTGGGGGCCGACGCCGCCGTCGGCGATTGCTGCCGGATCGGCAATTCCGAGCTGATCGTCGAGGCTATGGACGGTGATTGCGTCACCCGCGTTACGCTACGGCTGGAGGCCGCCGAGCTATCGCTGCTGCCGAGCGATTGGCGCGGCCGGTTGCGTCGGCTGCCCGGCGCGTGGCGCGACCGGCTGATCGCTTTGCCCGGCAAGTTGCGGCAACGCTTGGCGTCGTCGACGCGCGCCGCCGTCGGGTGGTTCAAGGCGACGTCGCACGCGTTGACGACCCGCTGGCGGGAAAAAACCGGCGCCGGCAAGGCCGAGGGCAAGTCCGGGCGCTGAGCCGCCCGAAAAAAGAAAGGGCGGCCGAAGCCGCCCTTCCCTTCATTGGTTCGACCGCGTCGGCTACATGCCGAGTTTCTTCTTGGTGGCGTCGTCGGCCATGCCGGTGACTTTCAGGCCGTTGGCTTTCTGGTAGTTCCTGAGCGCGGCTTTCGTCTTGCCACC
>JACPJY010000349.1 GCA_016187325.1 Rhodospirillales bacterium
ATCCTGGATTGGGAGTTCGCGAGTTGGGGCGAGCCGGAGGAGGACATCGGCTGGTTCTGCGCCCGTTGCTGGCGGTTCGCGGCGCCGGAGCGCGAGGCCGGCGGCATCGCCGACCGCCAGCCGTTCTACGACGCCTACGAGAAGGCCTCGGGCCGCCGCATCGACGCGATGCGCATCGCCTGGTGGGAGACGATGGCGCACGTTCGCTGGGCGGTGATCGGTTGCCAGCAAGCCGAGCGTTACACTGTGGGCGGCGAACAATCGCTGGAGCTCGCGCTCACCGCCCACGTGGTGCCGGAACTGGAATTGGAAGTGCTGCGCCTCACCGCGGAGGCGGCGTGATGCGCGACCGCCCGCAAGGCCTGGAGCTCGAGGACCTCGCCGGGCGCGCGCGCCGCGGCGATCCCACACTTTCGCTGCCCGATGACGCCCGCTATCGCGACGCTATGGTGAAGCGCGCCGAGACCATCGCCGCCCGTCAAGGAGAAACCGGCGATGGGCCGGAGCGGCGCGAACGCGACGCACTCGCGCGCCTGCTGGGGCAAGACGGCGACCTCGCCGCCCTCAATCGCGCGTTGGCCGATGTTGTCCGCGCCGGCCGCTTCGACCCCGGCGCACCCGCGGCGGCGGCCTGTTACCGGCACTTGTGGGAAACGGCGCTGGAACGGGTGCGCGAAAGCAACCCGAAGGCGCTCATCGCCCTGGGGCTGGAATAGCCGCCGCTGTTTGCTCGCCGCGGCGCCCGTGTATAATCGGCACCGCCGACCACCGGCGCAAAAAAGGAAACAAACGTGACTGCCGCCCCAGAGAGCATCGCCAAAACCATCACCGGGGAACTCGCCCGCCGCATCGTCGCCATGTGCTACAGCGACCTGCCGGAACAGGCGATCCGTTGGGCCAAGATCGGCATCCTCGACACCGTCGGAGTGACACTCGCCGGCTCGGTCGAGGATTGCGTTCGCATCGTCGCCGGCGTCGAAGGCATCGGCGCTGCCCAAGGATCGTCGCTTGTGTTCGGTACGAACCGGCGGGTGCCGGCGCTGGACGCGGCGCTGATCAACGGCACCGCCTCGCACGCCCTCGACTTCGACGACGTAGGCGAAAGCATCGGCGGCCATCCGTCGGTGCCGCTGGTGCCGGCGATTCTGGCGCTCGGCGAACAGGTGGACGCTGGCGGTAAGGACGCCATCCTCGCCTACGTAGTCGGCTTCGAGACCGAATCGCGCATCGCGCGGGCCGTCCATCCCTATCACTACGACCGCGGCTGGCACCCGACTACCACCGTCGGGGTGTTCGGCACTGTCGCTGCGGCGGCGCGGATCTTGAAGCTCGGCGAGGCCGAGACAGCAATGGCGCTCAACCTGGCGACGTCGCTGGCGGCCGGCGTCAAGGCCAACTTCGGCACCATGACCAAGCCGCTGCACGTCGGCCACTCGGCGCGTAGCGGCGTGCTGGCGGCGCTGCTGGCGAAAGGCGGCTTCACCGCCGGCAAGCGCGCCTTCGAGCATCCACAGGGTTACTTCAACGTGTTCAACGGTGCTGGCAACTACGACGCGGCGAAGGTGTTCAAGCATTGGGCCGACCCGCTCGATATCGTCGAACCCGGCTTCGGCCTGAAGCAGTATCCGTGCTGCGGCAGCACGCACCCGGCCATCGACGCGGTGCTCAAGCTTAGGTGCGAACAGAACATCAACGCCGACGACGTGACGGCGATCGAGGTTCTCACCAACCCGCGGCGCCTGCCGCACACCGACAAGCCCGAGCCGAGGAACGGCCTCGAGGGAAAGTTCTCCATCCAGTACGTGACCCTGCGTGCGCTCCTGGACGGCCGCGTCGTGCTCGGCCACTTCGAGGACGTCGCCGTGCGCGACCCGCGCATCCGGAAACTCTTGCCGCTGGTGCGCGCCGGCGCGCATCCGGAGATGCCGGCCGATTCGAAAGAGCAGTTTGCGGCCGAGGTGGTCGTCACCACGCGGGCGGGGAAAAAGCTCTCGGCCCGCGTCCCGCATCAGATATGCCGTGGCCTCGCCAACCCGATGAGCCGCGAAGAATTATGGGCGAAGTTCGAGGACTGCGCGCTCCGGGCTCTCGCGCCGGCGCAGGCGCGGCCGCTGTTCGAGATGCTGGAGCGGCTCGACGGCGTGGTGTCGGTCCGCGATCTCACCGACGCCATCGCGGTCCGGCGCGATGCTTTCCCGAGAATGGAAAGGACGAAAGTTGGCTGAGTACGATGTGATCGTGGTCGGCGCCGGTAACGCGGCGCTGGCCGCCAGCGTGTCGGCGCGCGAGAACGGCGCCGCCAAAGTGCTGGTGCTGGAGAAAGCGCCGAAGGGGATGCG
>JACPJY010000350.1 GCA_016187325.1 Rhodospirillales bacterium
CGTAAAGGCACAGTCCCGCCTCCAGGCGTAACGAATCGCGGGCACCGAGACCGGCGACCATGACTTCCGCTTCGCCGAGCAGCAACCGCGCCAGGGTTTCGGCATCCTTGGCAGCAACCGAGATCTCGTAGCCGTCCTCGCCGGTGTAGCCCGACCGGGTGACGAAGCAGGCGATGTCGCCGAGTTTGAATGTTTCGGCGGTCATGAACATCATGTGCCGGGCGGCCGGCACGAAGCGTCCGAAAACGGCGGCCGCGGCCGGCCCCTGTAGCGCGATCAGCGCCCGGTCTTTGAGGACCTTCAGCTTGGCGCGCTTGCCGATGCGTTTGCGGATGTGGGCAAAGTCGCCTTTCTTACAGGCGGCATTGACGACGACGAACAGATGGCTGCCGCAATTGGTCACCATCAAGTCGTCGATGATGCCGCCCTGGTCGTTGGTCAGCAACGTGTACCGGGTCTTGCCCTTGCCGAGCCCCGTGATGTCGCCCGGCACCAGCGTTTCCAGCGCCGCGGCAGCATCATCGCCGAGCAGGTGCGCTTGGCCCATGTGCGAGACGTCGAACAACGACGCCTGCGCGCGGGTGTGCAGGTGTTCCTTGATGATGCCGCCCTGATAATGCACCGGCATCGCGTAGCCGGCGAACGGCACCATCTTGGCGCCTCGCGCGCGATGCAGCGCGTCGAGCGGCGTCGGTTTCAAGTCATGAGTGTCGGCGTCGGTCACGTAGGTCTCCCAAAACTGCGGCGGCGCCCTGCGGCCGGTCGGCGGCGGCCCTTCGGTGCCGCCGGCGATGGTCGCGCGCCCCCTCTGTCTCGGGACCTGAAAGATTCCCCCACAGTTCAGCCCTGCAAGGACCTCCGCGAAAAGGCCTTGAAGCGGCACCGGCGTCAGCCGGCGGGGTTACATCTTCGGTGGGGCAGGGGGAGCCTGAAAACCAGGCCGACGTAGATTCCGCTGCCCGCTTTCCAGAGCCTCATCTCCCCACGGTCCGGGTGCCTGAGAGTTTCCGGGGCGGTTGCTCCTTCGGCGCCGGCTCGACCCCATCGCACGGGCGGGCGGATCGGCCGGACTCTCCCGCAGGGTTCAACTGAGAAAACTACCAATTTTCAGGCCCAAAGCTTTGCATGCCCGTCCGTCGAGGTCAACAGAAGCGGGCGGGAACCAACGGCCGGGGCGGGCGATGCAGCCCTGCCGCGCGACGGTCCCAAGGGTCCGTCACTTGACGGTTTTGGCTTGCCGCGTCCGATTGAATTCGAGTTCCTCGTGAGTCAATTCATAGCCCGCGAAAACAAGGTAGTAGCTGGAGCTGCGTTTGGGGTCGATCGGCAATTGCAAGGTGATGGTGTTGCTTTGAATCCGCAACCGGGTCCTGTTTCCGGGAAATTCGACGGGCAGGGAAAACGCCTCGCGGTAGAGAATCTTGCGGTCGTTGTCGGAAACGCTGATGAAGTACCTGAACAGTGCCTTGCGATCGCGATTGGCTGGGCCACGCGTGGCATCGAACAGGACGTTGACGTCGACGTCCATGGTTCCGACCTTAGTTTTTTTGTCGAGGTTAGTAGTGCAGCCCAGTCGCACGCCCGTGATCTGGCCTTCGTAGTCGACATCGGTCAGGTCACGGCCACCGCCTTGGCGGAACCTTACCAGGTTGGCGGCGTCGGCGATCACCCACGACTTCGGGCACTGCAGCACGATGGGAGTGGAAATCAGGTCCGTCGCATATTCATAGGCCGAACACGCGGTCAGAACGCCGACTAGTCCGACGGCGGCAACGGCCAACGTCAGTCCGCGCACGCGCGCACCGAACGCCAACGATCGTTTGCCGGATGCTCGCGATGTCACAGGGATTTGTGGCTGCCGTCGCAAAGCGGCCTGGTCTTCGTCCTCTTGCAGCCGCAGAAGAACACCTTGCCGGATTTGTCGGGCTTGTAGACGACCGGCGAAAACGGGCTGCCCTTGTGGCTGCCGTCGCAGAACGGCTGGTTGGCGCTGCGTCCGCAGGCACACCAGGCGTACGTCTTGCCTTTTTCCACGTCGACGCCGTAGGGAGATTTCTGCGCGATGACCGGATCGACCATAATGTCACTCCCCCGAGGGTAAATCGGCTGGATCGCTGCGCGCCGGAGCGCCTCCGGCGGGATGCTGGGCGACTGTAAATCAGCGTCCCGGCGGCGGCAAGATTGCAGGCGCCGCCGGCACCGCCGCAGCACGTGCTACCACGTCTTGGCGGGAATTCCCTTGCCGGGATCGACCAACTCGACGAGCGTCGCCGCCAGCTTGCCGAACGCGCGCGCCCGGCCCCAGGCATTGTCGATGCGGAGCGCCACCTGCAGGCCCTGGTTGAACGCCGTCCAGCCGGCGTCCTTTTCGCCGATGACCGCATGCTCAGTGGCGATCTCGCTGAACATCCATACCTGAGTCAGCGTGCTCTTGATTTCAGTCGTGGCTTGGTCGGCGCGTTCCCGACTGGTTTTAGCGCCGGCTTCGTCGCCAGCCCGCACCTGCTCGGCGGCGATGGTCCACAGCGTGTGGGCGCGCAGCCGATTGTCGTCGATTCTGTCGGCCATGTCGACGGCCTCATTGAACAGCGCCGACGACTTTTCCTTGGCCTTGGGCAACTTGCCGATTCCCGCCATGGACAGCGCGACGCGACTGATCGCGTACGACCGGGCGAATGGGAACTTGATCTTGTCGATGGCGGCCAGCGCCACCTTCAGTGTGCCATCGGCGGCCTCGACGTCGCCCTTTTCCGCCTGCGCGACGGCGATCCGGCCGAGCAC
>JACPJY010000351.1 GCA_016187325.1 Rhodospirillales bacterium
AAGCCCTACGTGCTCAGCTACGGCACCATCATCGTCGGCATGCTGATCGGCGGCACCATCGGCACCATCGTCGCCCGGCGCATCCAGATGACCGCGCTGCCGCAGCTGGTCGCGGCGTTCCACAGCTTGGTCGGCATGGCCGCGGTGTTCGTGGCGACGGCGGCGTTCTACCACCCGGAGGCCTACGGCCTCGGCAACCGCGGCGGCATTGCCGGCGGCAGCCTGGTCGAGATGTCGCTCGGCACAGCCATCGGCGCCATCACGTTCTCCGGCTCGGTGATCGCGTTCGCCAAGCTGCAGGGGCTGATGTCGGGTGCGCCGATCACCTTCAAAGGCCAGCACATGCTCAATGCCATCATCGGCGGCGTCATCGTGCTCGGCATCATCTGGCTGGTCGGCACCGAATCGCCGACCGCGTATTGGCTGGTGGTGGTGCTGTCGTTCCTGATCGGCTTCCTAATCATCGTCCCGATCGGCGGCGCCGACATGCCGGTGGTGATCTCGATGCTGAACTCGTATTCGGGCTGGGCGGCGTGCGGCATCGGCTTCACGCTGTCGAACCCGGCGCTGATCATCACTGGTGCGCTGGTCGGCTCATCGGGCGCCATCCTCAGCTACATCATGTGCAAGGGCATGAACCGCTCGATCTTCAACGTGCTGCTCGGCGGCTTCGGCGGCGAAACCGCCGGGCCGGCGGCGGGCGCAGGCGTCGGCGACCGCACGGTCAAGTCGGGCGCCGCCGACGACGCCGCGTTCCTGATGAAGAACGCATCCAAGGTAATCGTCGTGCCCGGCTACGGCATGGCGGTGGCGCAAGCCCAGCACGCGCTGCGCGAGATGGCGGACCTGCTGAAAGCGGAAGGAGTCAACGTCTCCTACGCCATCCACCCCGTCGCGGGGCGCATGCCCGGCCACATGAACGTGCTGTTGGCCGAGGCCAACGTGCCCTACGACGAGGTGTTCGAGCTCGAGGAGATCAACCACGAATTCTCGACCGCCGACGTGGTGTACGTCATCGGTGCCAACGACGTCACCAATCCGGCCGCCAAGACCGACCCGAACAGCCCGATCTACGGCATGCCCGTGCTCGACGTCGACAAAGCGAAGACGGTGCTGTTCGTGAAGCGCTCGCTGGCGTCGGGCTACGCCGGCATCGACAACGAGCTGTTCTTCCGTCCCAACACCATGATGCTGTTCGGCGACGCCAAGAAGATGACGGAAGAGATCGTGCAGGCGTTCGGCCACTAGGGGCAACGGTCATCTGGGCCCAGCTGCTCCGCGTTTCGCGCTCGATTCCTCGCGACCACCTAATGGAAATCCGTCCGAACGTCGCCGCAATCAGCGCCAAGCCGGCTAGTCGTCGGCAGCCGTTTTCGCCGCCGCCCCCGCTCCCCAAGACGAGGTCTTTTCCAGCAACTCGCGAAGATTGATCGGCTTTGCGATGTAGTCATCCATTCCCGCGTCAAGGCACTTCTCGCGATCGCCGTGCATGGCGCTCGCGGTGACGCCAATAATCGGGATGCGGGTGCCATCGGGCGGGCGCGATCGGATGCGGCGGGTTGCCTCAAGCCCGTCCATCTCGGGCATTTGCACGTCCATCAGGACCACGTCGTACGGGCGTGCGTGGACAGCCTCGACGGCCTCGAGGCCGTTGCCGGCCACGTCGACGCGATAGCCAGCGCTTTCGAGGACGGCCACGGCGACCCTGCGGTTAATCGCGTTGTCCTCGACCACAAGGACGCGGAGGGACGACCCGCCGCCGCGAACCGGTCCGGCCGCCGTCTCAACCTCGGCAGGGGTCGTCTGCGGCGCCGTTGACGGCAGCCATAGTGCGGCCAACCGCTCCATGAGTACGGTCTGGCTGGCGGGCTTGGCGATGTGCGCGTCAAAGCGGAAGCCGCGTGCTCTCACCTCGATCGAGTTGAGGCCGGAGGACGAGCACAATATGAGTTTAAGCGGAAAATCATTGGTGCGGGCGCGGATGCGTCGGCCCAGTTCGACACCGTCGACGTCAGGCATGAAGTGGTCGATGAGGGCGGCGTCAAATGGCTTATCGATGTCGATGGCACGGTCGAGCGCGGCCATTGCCGCTTCGGCGTCCGAAACCACTGTCGGCCGCATGCCAAAAGACCGGAGTTGTGCTCCCAACATCAGTCGGTTGACCGCGTTATCGTCGACAACCAGAATCTTCCGGCCGCGCAGACCTTTCACCAAAGCAAAGCGATTGTCCGGGATTGGGGCCGCCGCGTGGGCTAGGCCAACAGTGAACCAGAACGTGCTGCCCCGACCCGGAGCGCTGTCGACGCCTATGGCGCCGCCCATCATTTCGGTCAAATGTCGCGCGATAGCCAAGCCAAGTCCGGTGCCCTCGTAACGACGCGTGGTCGATGCGTCACCCTGGTAGAAGCGTTGGAACAAGCGACTTTGTTGCGGCTTCGGGATGCCGATACCGGTGTCCACGACCGAAAAACGCAGGTCGACGCCTTCCGTGGCCGCGGCCTCGACGGAGACCGTGACGGAGACGCCGCCGGATTCAGTGAACTTGACGGCATTGCTAACCAGGTTGTGCAGGATCTGCCTCAGGCGGCTCGAATCGCCGCGCAACTGCCGCGGCACATCGGGCTCGATGAACGTAGCAAGCTCGATCTCCTTGGCGTGCACCCGCGTCGAGAACAGATAAAGTACGCTGTCCACCACCTCGGCAAGGTCGAAATCCATGATCTCGAGTTCCAAACGTCCGGCCTCGATCTTGGAGAAGTCGAGTATGTCGTTCAGTAGGATGAGCAGATGATCACCCGACTCCTGGATTGCCTTGGCGAACTCGCGTTGCTGAGATGAAAGGTCGGTGTCGAGCAAAAGTCCGGTCATCCCGAGGACGCCGTTCATCGGCGTGCGGATTTCGTGGCTCATGGTGGCGAGAAATTCCGATTTAGCGCGACTTGCCCGCTCGGCCTCCTCCTTGGCCAGGCGAAGGGTGTGTTCGATCTCCCGATGCAGGCTGACATCGCGCATCTGGCAAACGAACAGGTGCTCTCCACCATAGCGCATTTCGGTGAGGGCATATTCAACGGGACAGGTGGACCCGTCATCCCGACGGGCGTCGGCAACGCGATAACGTCGATCGCTTCGAGACGGCGCGTCTTCGGTTCCGTTCTCGTCGACAATCAAGTCCGCTAAAAGACGTCCAATGACGGCATCCGCGGCCCGATCAAAGAGGCGGGCCGCTGCCGGATTGCACGTCCGCACGACCCGGTCCTTGTCCACCGTGAGGATGCCGTCTGCCGAGTTGTCGATGACCGATTGGAGAAAACCCTCGGTCTGGACGCGGCGCATTTCGGCCGTCTCGGCCCGCCGGTCCATGATGGCGGCAATGAGGGCGAGGCCACCCATCAGGAGAGCAACACCCCCGATCGCCGCCGCCATCAAGGTGCTGCCGATGACG
>JACPJY010000352.1 GCA_016187325.1 Rhodospirillales bacterium
AAGGTGCGTCCCAGCCCTTTCTCGACGCGGCCGAGCGCCTTCTCGACGCCGGCCTTGAGCGAGGCCGGATAGTCGCCGCCGGTGCAGGTGAAGTGCGTGCACACCTCGGTGGTGATGGTGAAGCCGGGCGGCACCGGCAAGCCGAGCCGGCTCATCTCGGCGAGGCCCGCCCCCTTGCCGCCGAGCAGGTTGCGCATGGTGGCCCGGCCCTCGGCGGCGCTGGCGCCGAATTCGTAGATCCACTTGCCGCGCTTCCGCTGTTTCGGGGCGGCCTTACGGACGGCCGCCTTCCTTGCCGGCTTGCGGCGCGTCGTGGTTTTAATCTTGTTGATCTTGTTCTTGGGCTTGGTCCTTTTCATCGCTCTCCGCCTTCGAGTTTCGAGAAATCGGCCACCCGGTCGAGGGTGGAGCCGATGCCGCTCAGGAGCCGCAACCGGTTCTCCCGCAGCTTCGCGTCGTCGCAGTTGACCGTCACGTGATCGAAAAAGTCGTCCACCGGCCGCCTCAGCCTGGCGAGCGCCGCCATTGCCGTCGTGAAGTCCTCGTTCTTCAGCGCCTCGACGGCGGCCTCCGTGGCGGCGGCGAGAAAGGTGGCGAGCATGCGCTCCTCGTCTTCGGCGAGCAGCGTGAGATCGTAGGCGCCGTCGTAGCGCTTCTTGTCTTTCTTCTCCTCGATGCGGACGATGTTGGCGGCGCGCTTGTAGGCGACATGCAGGTTGGCGCCGTCGCTCGACTTCAGGAACTTGGCCAAAGCGTCGACGCGGGCGAGCAGGCGCGCCAGGTCGTCTTCCTTGCCGCCGCCGGGTTTTTCCACCGCGAATACCGCGTCGATCAGGTCATGACGGATGCCTTTCTCCCTAAGATGCACCTTCAGACGGTCGTTTAAGAAAGCGAGGATCGAATAGCCAAAATCTCGATACGGGTAATATTTGGTTCCAGCTTCTAGTACTTTTTTTTCGTTCAATTGCGCGATTTTTGCGGCGGCACTCCAAACGGTCTTAGAAAAATCCAATCCGGTCTTTTCATGCGCGTTAATAGCACTAAGAATTATCTCCCCGAATGGCACACGAAGCTGGTTGTCAATGACCAGCCTTATCACGCCAAGCGCGGCGCGGCGCAGCGCGAATGGATCGCGCGAGCCGGTCGGTCTTTCATCAATGGCCCAAAAGCCAACAAGGGTGTCGATCTTGTCGGCTAAGGCGACCGCAACACTGACCGGTTTCGACGGGCAGTCGTCGGCGGGGCCTTGCGGTGAATAGTGCTCGGCGATGGCGGCGGCGACGTCCGGCTTCTCGCCGTCGTGGAGGGCGTAGTAGCGGCCCATCACGCCCTGCAGCTCCGGGAACTCGCCGACCATGCCCGACGACAGGTCCGCCTTGGCCAGCGTCGCGGCGCGGGCCGCGTCGGCCGGGTCGGCCTTGCAGTGGCGGGCGAGAGTCTCGGCCAGGGCGGTAATGCGTCCGACCTTGTCCCACACGGTGCCGAGCTTGGCGTGGAAAACCCGGCCGCCGAGCTCGCCGACCCGGCTTTCCAGCCTGCGCTTGCGATCCTGGTCCCAGAATAACCGCGCGTCGGCGAGCCGCGCCCTCAGCACCCGCTCGTTGCCGGCGACCGCCGCCTTGCCGCCGTCGCGGGTGTCGGTGTTGAGGATGACGATGAACCTTGGTGCCAGCCGGCCCTTCGCGTCGGTAAGCGTGAAATACTTCTGGTGATGGCGCATCACCGTGGTCAGCAGCTCCGGCGGCAGCTCCATGAACGCGTTATCGATGGCGCCCAGCTTGGCGACCGGCCATTCCACTAAACCCACCACTTCGTCGAGCAGCCCGGGATCGCGTTTCAGCTTCAGGCCGGCCTTTTTCGCCAGCTTTTCGGCCTCGGCCTGGATCTTTTCCCGCCGCTCGGCCGGGTCGAGAATGACCTTGGCCTTTCTCAGCTTCGCCTTGTAGTCGGCGAAGTTTTTAACCTTGAACGGCTTCGGCGTCAGGAACGGATGGCCGGTCGTCGTGTCGCTAGCGAAAATGGTGTTTTTCTCAGTCGGATTTTGCACAACTTGCATCGAGTGGATCATATGATATTTGAAGTTCAAATTTTCTCCGTTGAATATCGCCAAGATACCGCGCATCGGCCGAATCCAAAGCTGCGTTTGGCCGGATACCCAACGCATCGATTTTGGCCAGGGGATATGATCTAGAACGTCGCAAATAATTAGTCGAAGCTCACTCGCCGCTTGCCTGGGCATAGTTGAGGCTTCAAAGAAGTAAAATGTTCCCTTCTCAGTTTCGCGTTTCACTATTCCTTCATCATTTACACTCGATCGCCTTAAAGACTTTAGGAAGCCATCAATGGCCTGTTGCGGCGCATCGACTCTCGGACCACGGCGGACCTCTTTTCCGGGCTGCGGTTTCTCAGGTAGCCCGTCGACGACCAGGGCCAGCCGGCGCGGCGTCGCGAACGCTTCGGCCTTGGTGAACGACAGCCCGGCCGCCTTCAGGCCGTCGCAGACGAGGCGCTTCAAATCCTCCGCCGCGCGCGCCTGCATGCGGGCCGGGATCTCCTCGCTTAACAGCTCCAGCAGCAGCTCGGGCATCGCTTAAGAGCCCTTCATCGCGTTCAACCACGCTTCCGCCGCGCCCTTGGCGAGCGCGCGGACGCGGCCGATGTAGCTGGCGCGCTCGGTGACCGACACGGCGCCGCGGGCGTCGAGCAGGTTGAACAGGTGGCTCGCCTTCAGGCACTGATCGTAGGCCGGCAGCGCCAGGCCGGCGGTGAGCGCCCGGTTGCACTCCTTCTCGGCGTCGGCGAAGTGGCGCTTCAGCATCTCGGTGTCGGCGACCTCGAAGTTGTAGGCGGAAAACTCCTTCTCGGCGCGCAGGAACACGTCGCCGTAGGTCTTACCGCCTTTCTTCTTGTCCACCCCGTCCCAGTCGAGGTCGTAGACGTTCTCGACTCCCTGGATGTACATGGCCAGGCGCTCGAGGCCGTAGGTCAGTTCCACCGACACCGGGTCGCACTCGATGCCGCCGACCTGCTGGAAATAGGTGAACTGGGTGATCTCCATGCCGTCGCACCACACCTCCCAGCCGAGGCCGGAGGCGCCGAGGGTCGGGCTCTCCCAGTCGTCCTCGACGAAGCGGATGTCGTGCAGCTTCGGATCGATGCCGAGCTCGGCGAGGCTTTTCAGGTAGACCTTCTGCACGTCGTCGGGAGACGGCTTCAGGATCACCTGGAACTGGTAATAGTGCTGCAGCCGGTTGGGGTTGTCGCCGTAGCGGCCGTCGGTCGGCCGCCGCGACGGCTGCACGTAGGCGGCGTTCCAGGTTTCGGGCCCGAGCGCCCGCAACGCCGTCGCCGGGTGGAAGGTGCCGGCGCCGACCTCCATGTCGTAGGGCTGCAGGATGACGCAGCCCTGCCCCGCCCAATAGGCCTGCAGCTTCAGGATCAGCGACTGGAAGTCGGATCGAAGCCTGGGTTTCGACGCTGACGCCATTACGGCGGGGCTTTCAGACGGTTCTGCGCTCGCGCGCGGGGCTTAAATTCGCTGTCGGGCGAAGTTACAAACCACCCGGGAGCCGGTCAAGCGGACCGGCCCCGGCCTTCACCCGGGATAGGGACAATCGGGCTGGCCGCACGACTTCGGCGCGCCGGCCGCCAGATAGGTGCCGCAGGTCGGGCATTTGATCATGGTCTCGGCATCCGGGTCGCCGCGCGGCCCCGTCGAGCCGCCCTTCAGCCGTTCGCGGTCCTGCCGCTCGCGCTCGTCCTGGACGCGGCGCAGCCACTTGAAGCCGTACCAGATCAGCACGATGACGGCGGCCGTGAACAGCAGCTTGGTGAGGCTGAAGCCGAACATGGCGGCCTTTCTATAGACCGGGGGTTAAGGGGTCAAGGCGGCGACGCGGGACATCTGCTTTGTTGTGTTGGCCGGGTGGTTTTGGCAAGCTCAATCGCGGGGGGTCTGGTGCCCGCGAGGGGGGTATCGACATGGACGCCTTTACCGTCATCCTGATCGCCGTTGCGGTCGTCGGCCTGTGGGTGGTCCTAATCTACAACAGGCTGGTCAAGAACCGGAACCTAGTCGAGGAAGGCTGGAGCGGCATCGACGTGCAGTTGAAGCGTCGCGCCAACCTGATCCCCAACCTGATCGAAACGGTCAAGGGCTACATGGCCCACGAGCGCGGCCTGATCGAGGACGTCACCAAGCTCAGGGTCCAGGCACTCGACGCCAAGCCGCCGGCCGACAAAGGCCGCACCGAGGGAATGCTGGGCGCGGCTTTGGGCAAGCTGTTCGCCGTCGCCGAGAACTACCCGGAACTGAAGGCCAACGAGAACTTCATCGAGCTGCATAACTCCCTCGACGAGGTCGAGGAGCAGATCCAGCTTTCCCGGCGCTATTACAACGGCGCCGTGCGCAACATGAACATCCTGGTCGAGTCGTTCCCGTCCAACCTGATCGCGCGAAGTTTCGGGTTCGTCCAGGCTGAGTTCTTCCAGCTCGACGACGCTTCCGAGCGCGCGGTTCCGGAAGTGTCATTCCGGTGAGCGATCCGGGCCCGGCAAGCGCCGCCCGCCGCCGGTTGCTGATCGGCCTCGCCGTCGTCGCCTTCGGTGCCGCCAGCATCGCAAGCGGCGCGCGCGCCGACCGCCATGAGGAGATTCTCGCGTTCGTCGGCCGCGTCGTCGTCCACGCCGACGCGACGCTGACGGTGACCGAGACCATCCGGGTACGGGCCGCGGGCAGAGAGATCAAGCGCGGCATCTACCGTGATTTCCCGACCACGTACCGCGACCGGTTCGGCATCGCCAAGCGGGTCGGCTTCCGGATCAAAAGCGTCGAGCGCGACGGCCTGCCGCTCGCGTACTGGACGGAGCAACGCGGCGGCGGCGTCCGCGTCTACATGGGCAGGAAGGACATCCGCATCGCGCCCGGCGTCTACACCTACGGCCTGACCTACCGCACCGACCGGCAGATCGGCTATTTCGACACCGTCGACGAGATCTACTGGAACGTCACCGGCAACGACTGGGCGTTCGACATCCGCCGCGCCGAGGCGGTGATGGTGCCGCCGCCCGGCGCCGCAGCGGTGCAGTACACCGCTTTCACCGGGCCACGCGGCGCCCAAGGCCGCGACTTCGAGGTGACGACGGCGCCCGACGGCAACCTTCGCTTCGTCACCACGCGAACGCTCGGCCGCGGCGAGGGACTGACCGTCGCCATCGGCTGGCCGAAGGGGTTCGTCGTCGAGCCCGGCAGCGCCGAGAAGGCGGCGACGGCGATCCGCGACAACCTGACGCTGGTCGCCGCCGTCATCGGGTTGCTGCTGGTGATTGCCTATTACCTGTGGGCGTGGGATCGGGTCGGCCGTGACCCGAAGGCCGGCACCATCGTGCCGCTGTTCGGGCCACCCGAGGGGTTTTCGCCCGCCGCCACCCGGACGCTGGTGCGCATGGGCACCGACGACAAGGCGTTCGCCGCCGCCGTTGTCAGCATGGCGGTCAAGGGCTACCTGAAGATCGACGAGAAGAGCGGCGGTTTCGCCGTGCAGCGCGTTTCCGACGACGACTCCATGCTGTCGCCGGGTGAAAAGGCGCTGGCCCGGAAGCTGTGCCCGTCGCGCGCCTGGGTCGAAATCTCGGTGACCAACCACAAGAGGATCAGCGACACCAAGAAGGCGCTGGAAGCGAAATTGAAGCAGGAGCTGCACAAGATCTACTTCAACACCAACCGCCGGTACCTCATCCCCGGCGCGGCGTTGACGGTGCTGACCATCGTCGCAGTCGCCCTGGCGTCCGCGGACACGGCGACCGTGTTCATCGTCGGCTTTCTCGCCGTGTGGCTGTCCGTCTGGACGTCCGCCGTCTTAGGCTTCATCATGGCCAGTGTCCACGGCTGGCGAACGGCGCTGAGCGGCCGGTTGAAAGACGTTTCCGCCGCGATCGTCGTCACCGCGTTCGCCGTCGGATTCCTCGCCGGCGAGGTGATGGGCGTCTTCTTCCTGGCTGAGGCGACGTCGCCCGCAGCGGCGGCGATCCTGTTGGCGACCGCCCTGATGATCCCCCTGTTCTACGGGCTGTTGAAGGCGCCGACGCTGAAAGGCCGCCGAATCCTCGACGAGATCGAGGGCTTCAAGATGTACCTATCGACGGCCGAGAAGGAGCGGCTCGAAACCCTGCACCCGCCTGAGGACACGCCGGAACTGTTCGAAAAATACCTGCCCTACGCCCTGGCGCTCGGGGTCGAGAACCAGTGGAGCGAGCGCTTCGCCGACGTGCTCGCCGCGACCGAGCCGGCCGAGGGCGGCGGCTACCATCCCGGCTGGTACAGCGGCCGCGCCTGGAGCGGCCAAGGCGTCGGCAACTTCGGCAACACGCTCGGCGGCTCGCTCTCAAGCGCGCTGGCATCGTCGGCGGCGGGACCGGTGAGCAGCGGCTCGGGCGGCGGCGGTTCCGGCGGCGGCGGTGGCGGCGGCGGTGGCGGCGGGTTCTAGGCGGCTACAGCCCGAAGCGGTTCCAGATCAGTCGTTCCTCGACGGCGGCGATGGCGGCCTCGGCCCACTCGCCGGGCGCCGGTCGGGTGCCGAGCGCGCCGGAAAGGCCGAACCGCCGCCACAGCGGCGCCGCCGGCGTGACGCGCCGCAGCTTCACCCGTTCGCCGAACTTGCCGCGCATGACGCCCCTGAGATCCCCGAGGCCGTCGATCAGGCCCATGTCGAGCGCGCGCTTGCCGGTCCAGAAGGCGCCGCTGAACAGCTCCTTACGTCTAGCCTTCAGGCGCGCGCCGCGGCGCTCCAACACCATCGCCTTGAAGCTCTCGTGGATGTCGCCCTGCAGGCTTTCCAGGTGCCTGACGTCGGACGCCTTTTCAGGCCGGAACGGGTCCAGCATCGCCTTCCTGTCGCCGGCGGTGTGCAGCCGGCGCTCGATGCCGAGGCGCTTGATCGCCTGGGTGAACCCGAAGCCGCCGGAGACGACGCCGATCGAACCGATCACCGAGCTGGCGTCGGCGTATATCTCGTCCGCAGCCAGGGCCAGCCAGTAGCCCCCCGATGCCGCCACGTCCTCGGCGAAGGCGTAGACGGGGACGTCGTTCTCGGAGGCCAGGTCGCGGATGCGTTTGGCGATCAGGGCGGATTGCACCGCCGAGCCGCCCGGCGAGTTGACGGCCAGGGCAACCGCCTTGAGGCGGCGGAACTTGAATGCCCGCTCGATGACCTCGGCGAGGCCGGCGAGCGTCAGCCCGCGGCGGATCGGTCCCAGTTGGCCGACGATGCCGGCAAGCGGAATCACCGCCACCACCGGCGGCGGATCGCGGAAATACTCGAGCGTGACGATTTTTCCCAGGTCTTCCAGTTTCATCGCATCCTCCCGGCGTCCCGGAGCGACGGCCCGCGTGAATTCCCGGGCGAATCATAGACAACGGCGCGGACGACGGCAAACCGCGACACGGATTGTGTCTCGGTTTGGCCTCTCTCCTTCAAGATATCCGGCCACCTTCATCCGGAGACTTCTGTGCGGATCGCAGTTTGCTCTCCATCGTCATTCCGGCCGGAGCGAAGCGGAGAGCCGGAATCCAGATACAACAGAAACTAGCTGGATTCCGGGTTGCCGCTGCGCGGCCCCCGGAATGACGACCAAGAGTTCGTGTAGAGGCCTCCGAGATGAAGCCAGACCGAGAGGATGCACTATCAGGGTTTCGATTACAGCTTCAGCGCCCGCGCGCCGCGCAGCACCGCCTCGGCCTCGGCGGTGTAGCCGCTGTCCGCTCGGTGCAGCACCAGCCCGGCGGCTGTCCGCGTTGCGCCGGTGGCGCCCTTGGTCGCCTGCACGATCACCCGCTTGGCGCCCTGCCCTTGCCGCTTCGGCCACAACGGGAACACCACCGCGTCGCCGGCACCGTCGGCGATGCCCGCCGTCACCTCGCCCCGGCGGTCGAAGCGGTGGATGACGGTGACGGTGCCGCCGGGACGAACCATGGCGAGGGCGAACGCGAGCCAGTCGGCGAGCGTCGCCCGGCCCTCGACGGTGGCGGCGCGCTTGCCCGCCTCGGCGGGCGTGTTGCCGCCCCCGGCCGGCGTATAGGGCGGGTTGGCCATGACGTGATCGAAGCCCGCCGGCCGCAG
This sequence comes from Rhodospirillales bacterium, assembly GCA_016187325.1. Lineage (GTDB taxonomy): Bacteria > Pseudomonadota > Alphaproteobacteria > Rhodospirillales > Casp-alpha2 > JACPJY01. The sequence goes on from JACPJY010000352.1 coordinate 8,118, forward strand.
CGCCGATGGCGGCGACAGAAGATCGCCGGCGACGAATTCGACGCGGTCGGCGAGGCGGCTCGCCGCGGCGCTTCGTTCGGCGAGGCGGATCATGGCGCGGTCGGCGTCGAGGCCGACGACGCGGGCGCCGGCGACGCGGGCGGCCAGCGCCAGCGCCGCGGCGCCGCTGCCGCTGCCGACGTCGAGCACCCTGTCGCCGGACTTCGCCGGCACCGCGGCGGCCAGCAGCACCGGGTCGATGGCGGCGCGGTAGCCTTGCCGCGGCTGCAGCAGCGTCACCCGTCCGCCGAGCAGGCTGTCCCTGCTGATGCTGGAGTCGGCCTCAGGCAACGTCGCCGCCGGTCTGGATCGCCTCCGCCTCGGCGAGCAGTGCGCGGGCGCGGAACAGATCGCGGCGGTCGACCATCACCCGGCGCTGGATCGCCGAGATGCTGCCCTCGACGACGCTGGCGTGGGTATCGAGCACCACTGCCGCGATGTCCTCGTCGGCCAGCCGCGCCGTCAGCCACGACAGCAGCACCGGGTCGTTGGTGCGCGTCAATTCCTCCATCGCCGCCTTCCCTGCCCGTTCATAGTTCGCCCGTTATTGATGGTTTCCGCGGACCTGCCGGGGCTTGACCCCCCGTGGTCGCGCTACCTATGCTCGACCGAGGCGCTTGATGCGTCAAGCAACCTGGGAGGATTCGCCTTGGGTATTGTCGTCAGCCTGGAAGGCGGCCGCGGCCGCAGACCTTCACTCGACGCCTTGAGCGAGCTGGTCGCCGGCGACATCAAGTCGGTCAACGAGTTGATCGTCCAGCGCATGGACAGCCCGGTGAAGATGATCCCGCAACTGGCCGGGCACATCATCGCCGCCGGCGGCAAGCGGCTCCGGCCGATGCTGACGCTCGCCTCGGCTCGCATGTGCGGATATGCCGGCGCCCGCCACATCGCGCTGGCGGCGTGCGTCGAGTTCATCCACACGGCGACGCTGCTGCACGACGACGTCGTCGACGCCAGCGAGCTCCGGCGTGGTCTGGCGTCCGCCAACACGGTGTGGGGCAACAAGGCGAGCGTGCTGGTCGGCGACTTCTTGTTCAGCCGCTCGTTCGAGCTGATGGTCGAGGACGGCTCGCTCGACGTGCTGCGCATCCTGTCGCATGCCTCCTCGGTGATCGCCGAGGGCGAGGTGATGCAGTTGGTCACCACCAACGACACCGAGACCGGCGAGACCGCCTACCTGGACGTCATCCGC
>JACPJY010000353.1 GCA_016187325.1 Rhodospirillales bacterium
CCAGTTCATGGGCGGCTCGATGGGCCTCGCCGTCGGCGAGGGACTACTGACGGCGGCGCGGCTTGCGGTTTCGCGCCGCTCGCCGCTGATCGTGGTATCGTCGTCGGGTGGCGCTCGCATGCAGGAAGGCATCTATTCGCTGATGCAGATGGCCCGCACCACCATCGCCGTCGAGGAGATTCGCGAGGCCGGGCTGCCCTACGTTGTCGTGCTCGCCGATCCGACAACCGGCGGCGTCACCGCGTCGTTCGCGATGCTCGGCGACGTCGCCATCGCCGAGCCGGGCGCGATCATCGGCTTCGCCGGCCAGCGGGTGATCGAGCAGACCATCCGCGAGACCCTGCCCGAGGGCTTCCAGCGCGCCGAGTACCTGCTCGACCACGGCATGGTCGACATGGTCGTGCACCGGGTCGAGTTGCGCGATACTCTGATCCGGGTTCTATCGCTGCTGATGCGCCGCAGCCCGGCGGCGCGAATGCGGCCGATGCTGGATGCCGACGGTGCACTTCCGGCCCCCTATCCGGGGACCAATCCCGCCAACCCGGGAAAGGGCGGCAACCCACACGCACGATAAGCGGGCGATGTCCGATCCTCAGCCCATCCTCGAACGCCTTCTGCACCTGCATCCGAAGCTGATCGACCTGCAGCTCGACCGGGTATGGAAGTTATTGGGCGAGCTCGGCGCGCCGCACCTGAAGATGCCGCCGGTGGTGCACGTCGCCGGCACCAACGGCAAGGGATCGGTGATCGCGATGATGCGCGCCGCGCTCGAGGCCGCCGGCTACAAGGTCCACGTCTACACTTCTCCGCACCTGGTTCGCTTCAACGAGCGTATCCGCCTCGCCGGCAGGTTGATCGAGGACGACGAGCTGACCGAAGTGCTGGAGATCTGCGAGCGCACCAACAACAACCGCCCGATCACCTTCTTCGAGATCACCACGGCGGCGGCGTTCCTGGCGTTTTCGCGCCGGCCCGCCGACGTGACCCTGCTGGAGACCGGGCTCGGCGGCCGGCTCGATGCCACCAACGCCATACGCAACGCGGTGTTGACGGCGATCACGCCGGTGTCGATGGACCATCAGCAGCACCTCGGCGATACGCTGAGCATGATCGCCGGCGAGAAAGCGGGGATTCTGAAAAAGGGCGTGCCCTGCGTCACCGCCCTGCAGCCGCGCGACGCGGAAAACGCAATCACCGAGAAAGCGGCAGCAGTCAGCGCGCCGCTGGTCATCGAGGGCCTCGACTGGACCGTCCGCCACGGGCCCGAGGGCATCGTCATCAACGCTGGCGGCCACATCCGCGAATTTCCGCTGCCGTCGCTCGAAGGCCCGCACCAGGCGCAGAATGCGGGCCTCGCGGTGGCTTTGCTGGATCGTCTGCCCGGGTTCACGCTCGCCGACGGCCAGATCGCCGCCGGCCTCAAGAACACAGAATGGCCGGCGCGCCTGCAGCGCCTGCGCCGCGGGCCGATACGCGGGGCACTCGGCCCGGAATTCGCGCTGTGGCTGGACGGCGGCCACAACCCGGGCGCCGCCGACGCACTCGCCGCGTGGCTGGCGCAGCGCGAGCCGCTGCCGCTGCACCTGGTGTTCGGAATGCTCAATACCAAGGATCCTGAAGGGTTCCTGAGGCCGCTAGTGCCGTACGTGCATTCCGTCTACTCGGTGCCGATCAAGGGCCAGGAGAACTGTTGCAGCTCCGCCGAGTTGGCCCGCGTTGCGACGGGCCTCGGACTGACGGCAACGGCGTGCGACGACGTGCGCGGCGCGCTCCGCGCCATCCGCGCCAACGAGATCGGCCCGGCCCGGGTGCTGATCGCGGGCTCGCTGTATCTGGCCGGAACGGTGCTGGCCGAGAACGGTTAGATCGCGTTACAGTCATGGTCTTTCAGACAAAAGAGAAGCGGCCATGATCGTCGAGCAAATCTGGACCGGCAACGCGTATCGCAACTTCAACTACCTGATCGCCTGTCCGGAGACCGGTGAGGCACTGGCCGTCGATCCGCTCGACCACCAGAAGTGCCTCGCCCGCGCCAAGGACAAGGGCTGGACGATCACCCAGATTCTCAACACGCACGAGCACGGCGATCATACCGGCGGCAACGGACCGATGATCGCCGCCACCGGCGCCAAACTACTGGCGCATGCCGGCGCCATCGGGCGCATCGCCGGCATCGACCGCGGCCTCAAGGCCGGCGATGTGATCAAGGTCGGCAAATCGGTCGAGCTGGAATGCCTGGATACCCCGGGTCACACCATGAGCCACATCTGCCTGCTCAGCCATACGGACCAGCCGGCTCTCTTCTGCGGCGACACGCTGTTCAACGCCGGCGCCGGCAATTGCCACGGCGGCGGCCATCCAAACGCGCTCTACACGACGTTCGCAACACAACTCGCGAAGCTGCCCGACGCGACCCTGGTCTATCCCGGCCACGATTACATCGCCAATAACCTGCGCTTCACCCTCGACCGCGAGCCCGACAACGCCCACGCCAAGGCGCTGCTGAAAAACGTCGAGAACCAGGACCCGGCAAAGGCGTTGGTCTCGACCTTGGCGCTGGAGATGGAGATCAACACCTTCTTCCGCCTGACGAGGCCGACCGTCATCAAGCGGCTGCGCGAGGCGTTCCCCGACTTGCCCGAAAACCCCGACGCGAAGACGGTGTTCCTGAAGCTGCGTGAACTCCGCAACAGCTGGTAAGGCGCGCCAGTTGGCCACATTTGAAAAGCGTTGAACAAACGTATGAAGATATGTTCATATATTTTAATGATGGTCGGGAGGCCGGCCCGTGCGTGAAGACCAAGCACTTGAAATCGCCGAAATTTTCCGCCTGCTCGGGGATTCGACGCGGCTCCGCATCGTCGTCTGTTGCCTGAACCGGCCTAAGAACGTCGCTGCCATCGCCGCTGCCGTCGGCGCCTCGCCGTCGCTGGTCAGCCATCATCTCCGGCTGCTGCGCTCCTGCCGCCTGGTGCGCGCCGACCGTCATGGCCGCCGAGTCTTTTACACCGCCGCAGACGCGCACGTGCGCTGCATCGTCAACGACATGATCGACCACGCCGCCGAAACGGAAGGCGCGTCCCACCATATCCATCCCGACAACGAGGCCGCCTGATGGGTGCCGGCGACGATTGCTGCCGCGTCGAAACGCCGGCCGTGGCCACCACCACCTACCGGCGGGCGCTGACGGCGGCGCTCGTCATCAACGCCGTGATGTTCGTAGTCGAGATGGCGGCCGGATTGTGGGGAAAATCGGCGGCGTTGCAGGCCGATGCCGTGGATTTCTTGGGCGATTCCGCCACCTACGCCATCACTCTCCTGGTGCTCGGCATGAGCGTCCGCTGGCGTGCCGGCTCGGCGATCCTGAAGGGCCTGTCTATGGGCGGCTTCGGGCTATGGGTGATCGGCGTCTCGGTCTACCATCTGCTCAAGGGCTCGCTGCCGAGCGCCGCCATCATGGGCTCGACCGGGCTGCTGGCGCTGGTCGCCAACCTGGCCGCGGCGGCGATCCTCTATCGCCACCGATTCGGCGACAGCAACATGCGCTCGGTGTGGCTGTGCACCCGCAACGACGCCATCGCCAATATCGCCGTCATAGCAGCGGCGAGCGGCGTGTGGGCGTCGGCGACCGGCTGGCCGGATCTCGCCGTCGGCGCGGTGATTGCGGCGCTGACGCTGTCCAGCGCCGTCGCCGTGTTGCGCCAAGCATCGGGCGAACTGCGCGCCGCTGCCGGCTGAAGGCGAGCGGGTGCAAACGAAAACCCCGCCGAGCACGGCGGGGCTTCAATAGCGCGGGAAAAAATCCACCGGCGGTCACAACACCGATTCGATCCACTCCACCAGCTTGCCCTTCGGCAGCGCCCCGATCTTGGTTGCCGCGACCTCGCCGTTCTTGAACAGGATCAGGGTCGGGATGCCACGCACGCCGTACTTGGACGGCGTCGTCGGGTTGTCGTCGATGTTGATCTTGGCGACGGTCATGCGGTCGCTCATTTCCTTCGCCACTTCCTCGAGCGCCGGCGCGATCTGCTTGCATGGGCCGCACCATTCGGCCCAGAAGTCGACCAGCACCGGATTGGCCGCGTTGAGAACGTCGGCGTCGAACGTATCGTCGGTGACTTGCTTCGGCATTTCGTAAGTCCCATCAATCCCTTGCAGCACGCCCACGGACCGGCGGGATGGCCGTCCCCGGGTTTTCGGCGGATTCCCGCCGTTTTTTGTTGCCATTGAATCTAGGTGGCGGCCGCGCACCCGTCAAGGCGCGTGGGCGTCGAGAATCCGCGCGCTCAGGGGCATCAGCCGCGGCCCGGCCGTCCACAACAGCACCGCCTCGACGACCCGTCCCGGATAGATTTTCGCGAGCGCCCAGCGATAAGCCGCCATCTGCCGCAGGTATGCGGGTGCGACGTCGTCTTCCTTTTCCGGCGGTGGCCGGTTGGTCTTGAAATCGACGACGATGACCGTCTCGTCCGTAACCACCAGCCGGTCGACCTGTCCCGAAATAGCGCGCGCTCCGTCGCCATCGCCGACCAAACCGGCGATCGGCACTTCGGCCAGGCTGCCGGGCCGGAACAGGTGCGCGAAATCCGGATGGACGAGGACGGCCAAGGTTTCGGCGACGATCTCGTTCTGAGCGTTGCTGTCGATCGCCAGCGCCGGCCGCGCCACGAAGGCGCGCGCCGCTGCCTCGCGCCTGTCGG
>JACPJY010000354.1 GCA_016187325.1 Rhodospirillales bacterium
CAGACGCCATCCGGGTAGACGACCACCGACGGCCCCAGCTCGCAGCGGTCCAAACAGCCTGACTGGTTGATGCGCACCCGCTTGAGCCCCATCGCCTTGGCCCGCTCCTTCATGTAGTCGCGCAGATCCTGGGATCCCTTTTCGGCGCAGCAGCCGCGAGGATCTACCGGCGCGCGTCGGTTGACGCAGAAGAACACATGGCATCGGTAGAACGGTGCCGGATCGTCGGGCTTCGCGGTCACGGTGCGGCGCCTCCGCAAATCTTTCCGGCCGAGGAAAAGAAGTTGTATCCGGACGGCCGAGGCCCAAACTAAGCTAGCGACGCCCACGAGGCAACGGACCCCGGCGGGCGCCAAGGACAGGCGCATTGGCAGCAACCCCGACAGCGGATGTTAGGCCCCCGATGACCCGCAACATGCTCGCCGAAGAGACCAGTCCTTACCTGCTGCAGCACAAGGACAACCCCGTCCATTGGCGGCCGTGGAACAGCGACACCCTGGCGCTGGCCAAGCGCGAGGGCAAGCCGATCCTGCTGTCGGTCGGCTATGCTGCCTGCCATTGGTGCCACGTGATGGCGCACGAGAGCTTCGAGGACAACACCATCGCCGGCGTGATGAACGAGCTGTTCATCAATATCAAGGTCGACCGCGAGGAGCGCCCGGACATCGACGCCATCTACCAATCGGCTCTCGCCATGATGGGCGAGCACGGCGGCTGGCCGCTGACCATGTTCCTGACGCCGGACGGCGAGCCATTCTGGGGCGGCACCTATTTCCCGGCCGCCGCTCGCTACGGTCGGCCGGCCTTTCCCGATATCCTGAAGGGCGTCGCCGAGGCGTTCAAAACCGGCAACGAGTCGATCACCAAGAACGTCGCCGCCCTGCGCGACGGGCTCAAGCGGCTGGCCAGGCCGGAAGGCGGCGGCGAGCTCTCGATCGAGAAATTGAACCAGGTGGCGGCGATGGCGCTGCATAGCGTCGATCCGCTGCGCGGCGGCACCGAGGGCGCGCCCAAGTTTCCGCAGCCGGCGTTCTTCCAGTTCCTGTGGCGAGCGTACGTGCGCACCGGCTCGCCGATGTTCCGCGACGCCGTCACGGTGACCCTCGATCACCTGTGTCAGGGCGGCATCTACGACCACCTTGGCGGCGGCTTCGCGCGCTATTCCACCGACGTCGACTGGTTGGTGCCGCACTTCGAGAAGATGCTCTACGACAACGCGCTGCTGATCGAGCTTTTGACCGACGCCTGGCAGGCGACGCGAAGCCCGCTCTACGCGGCGCGCGTCCGCGAGACGGTGGCGTGGGCGCTCTTCGACATGCGCTCGGCCGAAAAAGGCCCGTTTGCGTTCGTCAGCGCCCTCGACGCCGACAGCGAAGGCGAGGAAGGCAAGTACTACGTGTGGAGCGAGGCCGAGATCGAAGAAATTCTCGGCAAGGACGCGGAACTTTTCAAGCAGACCTACGACGTCGCCGGCGGCGGCAATTGGGAAGGGACTAACATCCTCAACCGCTCCGCCGAGCTGCAACTGGGCCCGCCCGACGTCGAGGAGAGGCTCGGGAAATGTCGCGACAGGCTGCTCAAGGCGCGCGCCAAGCGCGTGGCCCCCCAGCGCGACGACAAGGTGCTGGCCGACTGGAACGGCCTGATGACCGCAGCGCTCGCCAAGGCCGGCGCGGCGTTCGACGTTCCCGAGTGGGTCGCTGCCGCCGAGCAGGTGTTCGCATTCGTCCGCGACAACATGTCCAACAAGGGTCGCCTTAGCCACACCTGGTGCGCCGGCAAGCTGCGCCACCCGGCGGTGGTCGATGACTACGCCAACATGGCGCGCGCCGCGCTGGTGCTGCTAGGCGTCACCGGCAAGGCCGATTATCTGGCTCATGCCCGGGGCTGGGTGAAGACCGCCGACGCGCACTATTGGGACGCCGACGGCAAGGGCTATTTCCTCGGCGCCGACGACACCGCCGACGTGATCGCGCGCTCGAAGACCGTCCACGACAACGCGGTACCGTCCGGCAATGGTATCATGGCCGAGGTGTTGGCCAGGCTCCATCACCTGACCGGCGATGCCGCAGTACGCGACCGCACCGACGTACTGTTCCACGCCGTCGCCGCCAAGGAGACGCGGCAATTGATTCACCAGCCGACACTGCTCGGCGCCTTCGAGCTGCTGGAGACCGGCCAGCAGGTCGTCATCGTCGGCGACGACGACCCGGCGACCCATAAATTGTGCCGCGCCGTATTCGATGCCGGCCTGGTCAACCGCACCATCACCCGCGTCGCGCCCGGCGCCGAGCTGCCGGCCGGCCATCCGGCGCACGGCAAGGGCCTGGTCAAGGGCAGGCCCGCGGCCTACGTGTGCGCCGGCCGCACCTGCGGCCTGCCGGTCACCGACGCCGCGGCGCTCGCCCGCGACCTCGCCCGACCGTGACGCCGCCTAGCCCGTTCTACGTTTCGCTGGCGAGCCCGCTCGGTTTCCTGACCGTGTTCGAGGATGCGGACGCCGTCGTCGCCCTCGAGTGGGGCCGCGTGGACGAGGCGCGGCCCTCGAAATTGCTCGGCGACGCCAAGCGCCAACTCGACGCCTATTTCGACGGCCGGCTGAAGCGTTTCGAGCTGCCGCTCGCACCCGCCGGCAGCCGGTTCCAGCGTGCCGTCTGGGACCGCATGCGGGCGATTCCATACGGCGAGGCGCGCACCTATGGCGAGCTCGCCAAGTCGCTCGGCAGTGTCGCCCGGGTCGTCGGCGGGGCGTGCGGCCGGAACCCGATCCCGATTATCATCCCCTGCCACCGGGTGGTCGGCGGAGGCGGGCGCCTCGGCGGCTATTCCGGCGGCGATGGTTTGGCGACCAAACGGGCGTTGCTCGCGCTGGAAGGTCATCTCTTGGCCTGACTATTGGGCCTGACCCTTGCCCGCCAACGCCCGGCGGCTAGAATGACGGCCAATTTCAATCGGCCGCCGACGCGGCGCTACGGACAGGGAGGATTCATGACCAAGGCCATTCGCATCCACGAAACCGGCGGCCCAGAGAAACTCAAATGGGAGGAGATGCCCGTCGGCAAGCCAAAGGACGGACAGGTGCGGCTCCGCCAGACCGCCGTCGGCCTCAACTACATCGACGTCTACCAGCGCACCGGGCTCTACCCGATCAAGGAGCTGCCGGCGGTGATCGGCATGGAGGCCGCCGGCGTCATCGAGGAGGTTGGGCCGGGGGTCAAGGGCTTCAAGGCCGGCGACCGGGTCGCCTACACCATGGGCCTCGGCGCCTACGCCCAGGAGCGGGTGATGGGCACCGACCGGCTGGTCAAGCTTCCCGACGGCATCGACGAGAAGACCGCGGCGTCGATGATGCTGAAGGGCATGACCGCCTACTACCTTTTGCACCGCACCTACAAAGTGAAGAAGGGCGACACGATTTTGGTGTATGCCGCCGCCGGCGGCGTCGGCTTGATCCTCTGCCAGTGGGCCAAGCACCTGGGCGCCACCGTCATCGGCTGCGTCGGCTCCGAGGACAAGGCGAAGCTGGCCAAGACCAACGGCTGCGCTCACACCATACTCTATCGCACCGAGAAGGTGCCGGAGCGGGTGAAGGCGCTGACCGGCGGCGAGGGTGTGCCGGTGGCCTACGATTCCATCGGCAAGGCGACGTTCATGGACTCGCTGGACTGCCTGAGGCCGCTCGGGATTCTGGCGACGTTCGGCAATGCCTCGGGACCGGTGGAGCCGTTCAGCCCCGCCATCCTGGCGCCGAAGGGCTCGCTGTTCGTCACCCGCCAGACCCTCGCCACCCACACCCGCACGCGCGAGCTGATGAAGGAGTGCGCCGACGGCTTGTTCGACGTGGTCAAGAAAGGCGTCGTGAAGATCGCCATCAACCAGACCTATCCGCTCAAGGACACCGCCCAGGCCCATCGCGACCTCGAGGCGCGCAATACCACCGGCTCGACGGTGCTGATGCCGTAATCAGGCCGTCGCTGGAGCATGAACGAAAACGCCGCCGCCCTTTCGGGTCGGCGGCGTTCGTTTCTGTGCGCGTTGCGGCCGTCAGGTGTTCATGGACTCGAAGAAGTCCTTGTTGGTCTTCGAGTGCTTGAGTTTGTCCAACAGGAAGTCCATGGCGTCGGTGACGCCCATCGGCATCAGGATCCGGCGCAGCACCCACATCTTCGACAGCGTCGACTTGCTGACCAGCAGCTCTTCCTTGCGGGTGCCCGACTTGGTGATGTCGACGCTGGGCCACGTGCGTTTGTCGGAAAGCTTGCGGTCGAGGATGATTTCCGAGTTGCCGGTGCCTTTGAACTCTTCGAAGATCACCTCGTCCATGCGCGAGCCGGTGTCGATCAGCGCCGTCGAGATGATGGTCAGCGAGCCGCCTTCCTCGATGTTGCGCGCCGCGCCGAAGAAGCGCTTCGGGCGCTGCAGCGCATTGGCGTCGACGCCGCCGGTCAGCACCTTGCCCGACGACGGCACCACGGTGTTGTAGGCGCGCGCCAGACGGGTAATCGAGTCGAGCAGGATCACTACGTCGCGCTTGTGCTCGACCAGACGCTTCGCTTTCTCGATCACCATCTCGGCAACCTGCACGTGGCGTACCGCAGGCTCGTCGAAGGTCGAACTGACGACCTCGCCCTTCACCGAGCGCACCATGTCGGTGACTTCCTCCGGCCGCTCGTCGATGAGAAGCACGATCAGGTAGCATTCGGGGTGGTTAAGCGCGATCGAGTGCGCGATGTTCTGCAGCATCACGGTCTTGCCGGTGCGCGGCGGCGCTACGATCAGCGCCCGCTGGCCCTTGCCGATCGGGCAGATCAGGTCGATTACCCGCGTCGTCGGGTCTTTGATGGTCGGGTCATCCTGCTCCATCTCCAGCATTTCGTCGGGATAGAGCGGCGTCAGGTTGTCGAAGTTTATGCGGTGGCGGACATCGTCGGGATTGGCGAAGTTGATTTGGTTGACCTTGAGCAGCGCGAAGTAGCGCTCGCCGTCCTTGGGCGATCGGATCTCGCCTTCCACCGTGTCGCCGGTCCTCAGGCTGAAGCGCCGCACCTGGCTGGGCGACACGTAGATGTCGTCCGGGCCTGGCAGGTAGTTGGCCTCTGGGCTCCTGAGGAAGCCGAAGCCGTCCTGCAGCACCTCCAGTACGCCGATGCCGAAGATGGCGATGTTGTTCTCCGCCAGCTGCTTCAGGATCGCGAACATCATGTCCTGCTTCCTGAGCGAGCTGGCGTTCTCGATCTTCAGCTCCTCGGCATAGCTCAGCAGGTCGGCGGGGGATTTGGCTTTCAGTTCCTTGAGATTCATGGCGGTCTGGGAATTCGGGGGTGGGGTGGTCTGATAGCGGGGATGGGGCGCGGGCGTGGGAAGGTCGGGTGGTCTCTGGCGAGGCGGCCCATCTGGCGAACAAGCGGGCCTGAAATAACGGGAAAGAAACCCGGAGGGCGGGGCTAAATGACGGTTGAACTGATCGGCAGCAGATGTCGGATTCGACAGATTATGGAAAGCATTATCCAAACATAGCCGGCCTGTCAAATGGAGATTTCCGCGGCCGTTTCTTGCCCGCGACCCCTAAAAAGGCCTGACGATCGCCAGGATCACAATGCCGATCATCAGCGCCGTCGGCACCTCGTTGGCGATGCGATAGAATCTTTGCGGCCGGGTGTTGCGGTCGGCGGCGAAATCGCGCCGCCAGCGGCCCATCATCATGTGCATCGCCATCAGCGCGACCACAAGCGTCAACTTGGCGTGGAGCCAGCCTTCGCCCCACATCCCCTGGCTCTTGTCCAGCAGCAATAGCCCGCCGAATAGCAGCGACGCCAGCATTGCCGGGTTCATGATCGCGCGCAGCAGCCGCCGTTCCATCACCTTCAGGGTTTCCGACATCTCCGAGCCGGGCTTAGCCGCCGCGTGATAGACGAACAGCCTTGGCAGGTACAGCAACCCGGCCATCCAGGCGATGACGCTGATGACGTGGAACGCCTTGATCCACAGATACGCGGTCGCCGAGAATTCGATCATTCGTTACTCCCCCCAAAAAACGAGCCGTCGCCGTTCACGCCGCCGGCGCCCTGCCATCGAGCGGGCAACGTCGATGCTTTGCCGGGCAGATGCGCGCGCCGGCCGCCGCGCACAGCCCGGCGCCTTGGCGGGCGACGCCGACGACGCGGGCGAGCCCGGCTATGAAGTCTTTGTGCACGCCCGGTGTGCGCACCCGCACGTAGTCCGGTACGCCGAATTCGCGTGCTCGCTTGCGGTATTCGATGTCGAGCTCGACCAGGGTCTCGGAGTGCTCCGAGACGAAGGCAATCGGCACTACCACCACCGGCACGCCGACGCCGCCGGCGCGGGCAAGCTCGTCCTCGATGGAAGGCCCGATCCATTGCAGCGGCCCGACCCGGCTCTGGTAGCACACCACCCAATCGAGATTCGCGCGGCCGTGCATGTCGGCGAGCGCCGAGACGACCGCGGCGCAGGTGCGTTCTACCTGCCACTGGTAGGGATCGCCGCCGGCAACAACCTTCTTTGGTAGTCCATGGGCCGAGAATAGCAGCCGCGGCCTGCCCTGGCTTGCCGCCTCCGCCAACGCCGGTGCGCTCTGCGCGGCCTGCGCCCGGACGAAGCCTGCCTCGGTCGGATAGCAGCATACCGCCCGCGTCGGCTGCGTCAGCCCCGC
>JACPJY010000035.1 GCA_016187325.1 Rhodospirillales bacterium
AAAACGTCAAGCCGCGGTGCCGCTGACCCGCGACTACGTCTTCGGCACCGGCGAGGCGCACGCCGACAAGCTCGTCCGCCGGCACGGTTCACGCGCCGCCTAAACGGCCAGCTCGCCGGATCCGCCGAGGACGATTTTATTCCGCCACTGTCCCGACTCGACATCCGGTTTTATGCCGGCAAGGAACGCATTCAAATTTCTTGCCGGCGCGACGATCGCCCTGTTTCCGGGGCGTTTCGATTGCCGCCTTGCCGCCGGTCTAATCGAGCCCGACAATGATTTTATCCCCGATATCCTCGTTGTGAGTCGGTAGCAGCAATGTCGGATTTTTTTTAGGGTTCGCGCGATGGCAACGACGACGGCAATCAATTCCAGCGGGGGGGCCGCCACCGAACGCAACGCCGACGCCGCCCGGGCCACCGGGAGCGGCCAGCCGTTCCGCACCATGCCCCACCACGTCGAGGCGGAGAAATCGCTGCTCGGCGCCATCTTTGTCAACAATCGCGCCTTCGAGACGGTGTCGGAGTTCCTGAAGCCCCAGCACTTCGCCTACGCGCCCCACGGTCGCATCTTCGAGGCCTCGGCGAAGCTGATCGAGCGTGGCCAGATCGCCGACCCGGTGACGCTTCGGCGCTTTTTCGAGGCCGACGAGGGGCTAGCCGACATCGGTGGCCCTGCCTATCTTGCGGAACTGGCGGCCTCGGCGGTCACGGTCATCAACGCCGGCGAATACGGCCGCCTCGTCTATGATCTCTATCTCAAGCGCGAGCTGATCGCGCTCGGCGAGGATGTGGTCAACCGGGCCTACGGCGGCGACGTCGATGAAACCGCCACCGACCAGATCGAGAGGGCGGAGCAGAGCCTCTACGACCTCGCCGTCACCGGCGAATACGAGGGCGGCTTTATGCCGTTCAAGGACGCCGTCGTGTCGGCCATCAACATGGCGAAGGCCGCCCACGAACGCGAAGGCGGTCTAGCCGGCGTCGCCACCGGTTTCGCCGAAATCGACAAGCTCCTCGGCGGCCTGCACAAGTCGGACCTGGTGATCCTGGCCGGCCGCCCGGCGATGGGCAAGACGGCGCTCGCCACCAACATCGCCTACAACGCCGCCTACAATTACAGCCATACCGAGGGCCGCGAGGGCGCGGTAGTCGGGTTCTTCTCGCTGGAAATGTCGGCCGAGCAGCTGGCCAGTCGCATCCTGTCGGAACAGTCCAACATCTCGTCCGACCGCATGCGCAAGGGCGAGCTCTCCAACGACGAGTTCGGCCGCCTCGCCGCCGCCAGCCAGACGTTGCACAACATCCCGATTTTCATCGATGACACGCCGGCGCTCACCGTCAGCGCGCTGCGCACCCGCGCCAGACGTTTGAAGAGGCAGCACAACCTCGGCCTGGTGGTGGTCGATTACCTGCAGCTGATTTCGGCGGTCGCGACGTCGCGCAACGACGGCCGCGTGCAGGAGGTGTCTGAGATCACCCGCGGCCTCAAGACTCTCGCCAAGGAGCTGAACGTGCCGGTGCTGGCGCTCAGCCAGCTCAGCCGCGCCGTCGAGCAGCGCGAGCCGCCCAGGCCGCAGCTTTCGGACCTGCGTGAATCCGGCTCCATCGAGCAGGACGCCGACGTGGTGATGTTCATCTACCGCGAGGAATACTACTTGGAGCGCAAGAAGCCCGGCCACCGTGTCGACGACAAGGAAGGAGAGTTCGAACGCCGGATGACGAATTGGGAAGACGCCAAGGCCAAAGTCGCCAACCTCGCCGACATCATCGTCGCCAAGCAGCGCCACGGGCCGATCGGCGACCGCCAATTGCTGTTCCAGGGCGCCTTCACCCGCTTCGCCGACCTAGATCGGCACCATAGCCTCGAAGAAACCTTCGACGCCTGATCCGGGGAGAAGGCCGCCATGCCGCGTCCCCCTGCCCCCATCGACATTACCGAGATGCTGGCCGGGGCCGTCCTCACCATCGATCTCGACGCCGTCGCCGCCAACTACCGGCTGCTGCAAAAGCGACTCGCCAAGGCCGAGGCCGCCGCCGTGGTCAAGGCCGACGCCTACGGCCTTGGACTGGCCAAGGTGGCGCCCGTGCTGGCCGCCGCCGGCTGCCGGACGTTTTGCGTCGCCCACGTCGGCGAGGCCATCGCGTTGCGGCAGGTGCTGGGAAACACGGCCGCCGTGGTCGTCCTCAACGGCCTGCTTCCGGACGCCGAGGACGCCTACGCCGAGCATGCGCTGACGCCGGCGTTGGGCTCGCTCGCCGAGCTCGCCGCGTGGCAGGCAGAGTGCAAGCGCCGGAACAAAAAACTTCCGTGCTGGCTGCACGTCGACACCGGCATGTTGCGCCTCGGCCTGCCGCCGGACGAGCTGGAAACGCTCGCCGACCGGCCCGGGCTTCTCGATGGCCTCGAGGTCGCGGTGGTGATGAGCCATCTCGCCTGCGCCGACGAGCGCGCGCACCCGAAGAACCGCGACCAGCTCGCCGCATTCGCCGACGTGCGGCGGCGCCTGCCGATGGGGAAGGCGTCGTTCGCCAACTCCGCCGGCGTCTTCTTAGGCCGCGATTTCCGCTTCGACATCGCTCGTCCGGGGGTCGCGCTCTACGGCGTCGCGCCGATCGCCGGTGAACCCAATCCGATGGCGCAAGTCGTTCGGCTGCAAGCGAAAATCCTTCAGGTGCGGCGCGTTGACACCCCCCAGACCGTTGGATATGGTGCGACCCACCGGGTCGAGGGGCCGGGCCGGATCGCGACGGTGCCGGTAGGGTACGCGGACGGATATCTGAGATCCCTCAGCAACAGGGGGACCGGTTACATCGGCGACATTCCGGTGCCGGTCGTGGGGCGGGTATCCATGGATCTCATCACCCTCGACGTCACCCAGGTCCCCGAACGCCAGGCGTCGGTCGGCGCGCTGGTCGACCTGATCGGCCCCCATAACCCGGTCGACCGCGTCGCCCAAGAAGCTGGCACCATCGGCTACGAGATCCTGACCAGCCTCGGCGCGCGTTACCACCGCGCCTACGTCGGCGGGATCTGAATCGGGCCATGAACTTTCTGCAACCGATCGGGCGCGTCTTTCTGGCGTTCCTGGCGACCGTCGGGCGGCTCTCGATCTTCACTATCGACGGCGTCTCGCACTGTTTCCGCCCGCCATTCTATTTCCGCATCATCGGCCGCCAGATGGTCGAGATCGGCTACTTCTCGCTGCCGGTGGTGGGCCTTACCGCCATCTTCGCCGGCATGGTGCTGGCGTTGCAGAGCTACACCGGCTTCGCCCGATTCTCGGCCGAAGGCGCCATCGCCAACGTGGTGGTGCTGTCGATCACCCGCGAGCTCGGCCCGGTGCTGGCCGGCCTGATGGTGGCGGGGCGCATCGGCGCCGCCATGGCCGCCGAGCTCGGCACCATGCGGGTCACCGAGCAGATCGACGCGCTGACCACGCTCAGCACCAACCCGATGAAGTACCTGGTGGCGCCGAGGCTGATCGCCGGCTTCACCATGATGCCGTTCCTGGTGCTGGTGGCCGACGTCATCGGCGTGTTCGGCGGCTACATCGTCAGCGTCTACAAACTCGGCTTCAATCCGTCGATCTATCTGCAGAACACCTGGGACTTCCTCGAGGCCCACGACGTCATCTCCGGCCTGGTCAAGGCCGCCGTGTTCGGTTTCATCGTGACGCTCATGGGCTGCTACCACGGCTATAACTCGAAGGGCGGCGCGCAGGGCGTCGGCGCTGCCACCACCAACGCCGTGGTCTCGGCCTCGATCCTGATCCTGTCGTTCGACTACATCTTGACCGAGATCTTCTTCGCCAACTGACGTGATAGAACGCCGACGACGATGAAAGATAGACAACCCAAGATCAGGATGCGCGGCGTCAAGAAGTCATTCGGCACGAAGGTCGTGCTCGACGGCTTCGACCTCGACGTCGGCGCGGGCGAATCCGTGGTCGTCATCGGCGGTTCCGGCTCCGGCAAGTCGGTGTCGATCAAGTGCGTGCTCGGGCTCTTGAAGGCCGACGGCGGTTCGATCCAAGTCGACGGCGTCGAGGTGGTTGGTGCCAGCACAGAGACCCACGAGCAGGTCAACCGCAAGTTCGGCATGCTGTTCCAGGGCGCCGCGTTGTTCGACAGCCTGCCGGTGTGGGAGAACGTCGCCTTCGGCGTGCTCGCCCGGCAGCGCGCCGGCCGAAAAGAAGCGAAGGAGATCGCCGTCGCCAAACTGGCCCAAGTGGGGCTGACGCCGGACGTCGC
>JACPJY010000334.1 GCA_016187325.1 Rhodospirillales bacterium
GCCGAGGTGTCCGAAGAACGGATGGCGCGGCTCTTGAGCCTGTTCCGCCTCGACTTCGAGGACGTCGATACCATGCGCGCCGACTTGAAGGGCCGGCCGGTCTATCTCGGGCTCGCCATGACGGCGGAGAAGAAGGTGCGCTTGAAGCCGCAGAACCTGCTGGTCAATCTGCCGCTCGCCCGCCGGGCGTGATCGGGCGGTCGACGGGCAGCGTCGGCACCGGGGCCGACCGCCGCCGGCGCCGGAACATTCCTGTTCACGATGTCAAAGAACGAAATAGGAACATAGGCACCGACGACGGCCATGTCAAGGGCCGTCATTCACCGGTTCGACAACCGGCTAGCGCTTTTCCTTGAAGAACTCTTTGAGCAACGCCGCCGCTTCCTGCTCGGCGACACCGCCGACCACCTCGGGCCGGTGGTGGCAGGTTGGCTGGTCGAACACCCGGGCGCCGTGCTCGACGCCGCCCATCTTCGGATCGTAGGCGCCGAAGATGAGCCTGCGCACGCGGGCGAGCGAGATCGCCGCCGCGCACATGGCGCACGGCTCCAGCGTCACGTAAAGGTCCATACCGTCGAGGCGGGGCCGCCCGGCGGCGGCCGCCGCCTCGCGGATGGCCAGGATCTCGGCGTGCGCCGACGGGTCGGCCAGCTCCTCGACCCGGTTGCCGGCGGCGACGACATGGCCGGTGCGGTCGTCGACGACGACGGCGCCGACCGGCACCTCGCCACGGGCGCCGGCGTCGCGCGCCTCGGCGAGCGCCAGCCGCATCGGTGAAGGCTCGGACTTGCTCATCGCCCGACCCTGCCCGGCCAGCGCGGGCGCCGTCAAGCGGCGCCGCGCCGACGCGGACGGCGTTTTATTGCCCATATGCACGCAATGGCGACCCGGGGCTGTCGACTGCCGGCGCCAAGAAATGGTGTGAGTCCTGGTATATAACTGTATATACACTTAATAATACCACCGCGCGGGCCAACAGTGGTGTTTAGTTGCCCTCCCTTGAGGTCGGCCATAGAGTGCCGGCGATGAATAAGCGACCACGCAAAATCCAACGCCCGCCGGCAGCGCGGCGGCACGCCGCCGACGCGTCGGGCGGCAAGCCGGCGCACAGGCCGCGGCCGGATAGGGCGTGGCCGGACAAGCGGCGGTCGCACGACGCCCGCCCCGACAAACGCGAACGCATCGCCAAGCGGCTGGCGCGCGCCGGGCTGTGTTCGCGGCGCGACGCCGAGCGTTGGATCGCCGCCGGCCGGGTGGCGGTCGACGGCAAGACGCTGGCCACCCCGGCGGTGGTGGTGACCGACGCCAACGCCATCACCGTCGACGGCCAGCCGCTGCCGGAAAAGCCGGCGATGAAGCTGTGGCGCTACCACAAGCCGAAGGGGCTGGTCACCAGCCACAAGGACCCGCAGGGCCGGCCGACGGTGTTCCAGAGCCTGACCAAGACCCTGCCCCGGGTGGTGTCGGTCGGCCGCCTCGATCTCAATTCCGAGGGCCTGCTGCTGCTCACCAACGACGGCGGCCTGGCGCGCCGCCTCGAGCTGCCGGCGACCGGCTGGACCCGGCGCTACCGGGTACGGGTGCACGGGGCCGTCGACGAGGCGCGGCTGGCGGCGCTCGAAAAGGGCGTCACGGTGTCCGGCATCGCCTACGGGCCGATCCGCGCCCACCTCGACCGCCAGCAGGGAGCCAACGCCTGGTTGACCGTGTCGCTGGCCGAGGGCAAGAACCGCGAGGTGCGCCGGGTGCTGGAGCATCTCGGCCTGAAGGTGACGCGGCTGATCCGCGTCGCCTACGGGCCGTTTCAACTGGGGCACCTGGAGCGCGGCGCCACCGAGGAGGTGACGGGGAAGGTGCTGAGGGAGCAGCTCGGCAGCCTGAGGAAAGAAAAATGAGGCGCGGCCGCGGGGGCACGGGGTGAGCGGCGCCTTGCGCGTCGTCGGCGGCCGGTTGAAGGGGCGGCCGCTCAAGGTCCCCGGCCGCGGCAGCGCGGCCGGGCGCGCGCTTCGCCCGACCACCGACCGGGTGCGCGAATCGCTGTTCAACGTGCTCGCCCACGGTATCGAGGATTTCGACATCGCCGGCGCGACCGTCGTCGACGTGTTTGCCGGCACCGGCGCGCTCGGCCTCGAGGCAATGTCGCGCGGCGCCGGCCACGCGGTGTTCATCGACGATGCGCCCGCGGCATTGGCCTGCGTGCGCGACAACGCCGCGCGCTTAGGGCTCGCCCGCGACGTCACGCTGTTGAAACTGGATGTGCGCAAGCTGGCGCCGCCGCCGTTGGCGGCCAAGGCGCCGGCGGGCCTCGTGTTCCTCGATCCGCCCTACGGCTCGGGGCTGGCGCCGGCGGCTTTGGCCGGGCTCGCGCAAAAGGGCTGGCTGAAGCCGGGCGCCGTCGCCGTCGCCGAGGTAGAGGCCAAGGAGCCGTTGCCGGCGCCGAAGGGATTCATGGTGTTCGACGAGCGAACTTACGGCCGAGCGCGGCTGGTGTTCCTGAGATTCGGCTGAGCTACCGCCGCGCCGCGCCGAGATCGGAAATGCCGGTCATCCTAAATCGCAAATCATAACGCCCGGAAAGTTCCGGCCGGGGCGCGATGTCCCACGTCCACTGTCGGCCGCGGTAGGGGAACTCGGCGCCGAACAACGGGTCGATGTCGTGCAGCACTTGGTTCTTGTCGGCGATAACCACCCGCTTGGTCTCGGTCAGCAGGCACACCCGTCCCGGCAGCGCCGCCAGCAGGTCGAGATGGTGCTCGACGATGCGGCGCGCAAACGCCTTGAGCTCGTCTTCGCCGTAGCCCTTGCTCCATTGGCGCAGCCAGCCC
>JACPJY010000335.1 GCA_016187325.1 Rhodospirillales bacterium
AGATAGCCCGAAAATCCGGCGGCGAATCCGACCTCGGAGGTGAGCCTCGGCATCGAGGTGCCACTGAGCACGATCGCCGGCTTCGAGATCGCCTCGATCAGCTTGCGGGTCTGGCGCGGGCCGTAGTTGACCATCGGAAAACCGTTGAGCATCGAGCGGCCCTCGCGCTTCGATTCCTCGATGCCGACGGCGGCGCGGCTCCACTGCTCATTGCGGGTGTAGCTGTCGGTGGTGGTCGGCACGATATCGGCGAGGCCGTCGTTGTCGAGCGCCCGCATCAATTCCAATTGCAATTCAAGCGTCCCGAAGCCGCCGCGCGGCTGGGTCAGGCAGAGGCCCTCGGCAGCGGCGCGGCGCATCACCCAACCCAGTTGTTTATGTTTGGGCAGCGCCTTGTGGAAGGCGACGGCGTCGTCGGTGTCGACCTCGGCGCCGGTCGGCCAGCGGGCGAGGTTGACCTTGCGCATTTCCGCGAACGCGTCGGCCGGAATCTCTGCCGCCGAAAGGGTTGGCGGCCGGGTTGTGGCTTCGCGTTCGAGGGCTTTTCCCATTTTCCAAGCCTCTAGGAGACGTTGTTCCCAACAGGATGCATGTGCCTGAGACCCAACGTCAAGGCGGCCTCGGGCTCCTTATCATTCAGCAGCCCGCAGGCGAACAGAAGGTAGTCGCTATCGAGATAAAGGTCCGGCGCCCGCGGCCTGAGCGTGTGCGGCTCGGCCGGATCGGCGAGGCAGCACTTGATCATCGCCGCGCCACCGGCGCCATGCGCCAACACGCCGCCGGTGCCAATCAGCACCTTGATGTCGCTCAGGTCCTTGCCGGTCTGGATGCTGACCGGGCCAGTCACCGTCTGCACGATGGTGATGGTGCCGGCGTGGCGGGTCATGGCGATGCGGAGCGCCGCTTCCGCCAACGCCCGATCGAGACGGCGCTCGTCGTCGCTTTGCGGCAAGCGCTCGACGTTCGCCGTCAATTTATCGAACAGCGCCCGGACGCGTGCCTGATCGAGGTCGGCGGCCACGGCGATCGCGTCGAACCCCACCGCTTCGGCGATGGCCTTGGCGTTGATGCGCATGCCGAGATCGCCTTCCACCGTGCGCTTGACCACCGGCTCCGGCAGGCCGTGCGGCACTACGCCCTCGCGAGTCGGTGCGCCTTCCGCGACCGAGTGCACGTCGGTAGTGGCGCCGCCGACATCAACCACTACCAGCGGCCCAAGGCCGGGCTTGCCCTTGACGCCGTCGGCAAGCAGCCGCGCGCCTTCCAGCACCGCCGCCGGCGTCGGCATCAGCACCACGTCAAACATCGCGGCGGCGCGGTCGATACCCTTGGCGTGGACGATGCGGTCGATGAACACCTGTCGGATGGCGGCGCGCGCCGGTTCCACGTCGAGGCGCCCGAATTCCGGCATCACGTTACCCGCGACTGTCACCGGCTTGCCGGCTCGGGCGAGCGCCGAAGCAGCCTCGTCGGCGGCGTCGCGGTTGCCGGCCACAACCACTGGACAGGCGAGCGAACTCGCCGCCAACCGTTTGGCATTCTCGACGATCACCTCACGGTTGCCGCCGTCGGTGCCACCGGCGAGTAGGATGATGTCGGGCCCGATGCTCTCGATCCGGTGCATATCGCCCTCGGTCAGCCGGTAGGCGAAGGTCCCCGTCAACTTGGCGCCGGCGCCGAGGGCGGCGCGGCGGGCAGCCTCGGCGGTCAGCTCCGGCACCAGCCCGACGGTGACCATGCGCAAGCCGCCGGCAGCTGACGAGCAGGCCAGGCGATGCTTAAAGTCGGGCAGCCAGCCGATGCGGTGCTCCAGATCGCCGAGCGCCTTATGCAATCCCTCCGTGACGTCGGTCGTTACCGTCGATGGGCCCTGGCCGCTGCCGATGACGTGGGCGGCTTCCAGATCGACGGCGCGCAGCTTGGTGAAGGTCGAGCCGAAGTCGATCAGCAGTGCTGCCGCGGTCATGTCTCCGCCCTTTGCCGGCCCTCGGCGCGGGCGGCGAAGTCGCGCCTGAGCGCCGCAATCACGTCGGCGGTGCGGGTGCCGGGCGGAAAGGCGCGGTCGAATCCCATATCCAGGAAGCGCTTCTCGACGCCGACCCAGTCCTGCTTGCCGACCACTAGGTTGCCGCCGACGTAGAGCAGGATATCGTCGAGTCCGGCCTCGACGCACAGCGCGCGGAAGCCGCGGCAATCGAGCTCGCCCTGGCCGTACAGGGACGACACCATGATGCCGTCGGCGGCGGTCTCGATGGCAGCCTTGACGAAGTCCTCCGCCGGCGTCAACGCCCCCAAGGCGACCACCTTGAAACCGGCCTCCTCGAGCGCCATGCCGAGAATCCGGTTGCCGACGATGTGGGTGTCGGCGCCGATGACGCCGGTGACCAGTGTCCGGCCACGGCCGGGACCATTGTTCTCGGACTCAACGGGCATATCGTCTCCTAGACCACGCCGGGGGTGGCGCGACGGCCGTCAACGGATTAAAAAGCTTATCCGCCGGTTCGACAAGAATGTCGCTTTTGGCGGTATTCCCGCCGGCGCGAAAGGATACGCCATTACCGACCGTCCCTCCCCCGCCCCGGCGACCACCCCCGTTTCCCCCGGGGCCTTCGCCGATCGCTGGCGGGCCGTTCTCGGCGGAGCCGTCGAGGCGTTCCGGCTGCCGGTGTTCGTGGTTGCCGCCAGCATGACTGGTTGGGGTTCGCTGGCCCGCGACAGCGGCTTCACGCTCGGCGTCGCGGTGACGTCGACCGCTACCGTGTGGGGCCTGCCGGGACAGGTGGCGGCGGCCGAACTTTATGCCGTTGGCGCTCCGCTGTTGGCCATTGCGCTCGCCTCGAGCATGGCGAATCTGCGGTTTTTCCCGATGTCGCTGTCGCTGCTGCCGCTGTTCCGCGGCGACCCGGCATCGTGGCGGTGGCGCTACGTCTTCGTCGCCATGATGTCGGTCAACACCTGGGCGGTGACGCTGCGCAACGGGCCGTCGTTGCCCATCGACCAGCGTGGACCGTACTTCACCGGGTTGTCCGTGACCTGCATCGCCGCCGGAATGATCGGCACCGCGGCCGGCTATCATCTCGCTGGGGAGTTGCCGTTCTTCGTCACCGTCAGCCTGATCTTTCTCAACCCGATTTACTTCGTGTTCCTGTTTGCCGGCGTGCGTGCCCGCAACGGCGTTTTGGCCCTCATCATCGGCGCCGTGCTGGGGCCGATTACCCATTGGCTATCGCCGGAGTGGGGATTGCCGTTCTGCGGCGTCATCGCCGGCACTGTCGCGTTCTACCTCGACCGCGGCTTGCGAGGCGCCGATGCCTGAGCAGCACGAGTTGGCGCTGTGGGGATTGCTGTCGATGGTCAGCCTCGCCACCTATGTGTGGCGGGCGACCGGCGTCGTCATCGCCGCCCGCATCAAGCCCAACGGCCGGCTGTCGCAGTGGTTCACCTGCGTCGCCTACGGGATGCTAGCCGGGCTGATTTCACGCATCATGCTGATGCCGGTCGGTATCTTGGCGCACACGCCGCTGGTCGACCGGCTGGTGGCGCTCGGCTGCGGGTTTGCGCTGTTCGTGCTGTGCCGGCGCGCCATGATTCCCGGCGTCGTCGGCGCCGTCGGGGTTTTCATGGTCCTTGCGGCGCTTCGCGGCTACGGTATCCTTTGATCATGTTCGGGTTCAGGTTTGCCGTCGCGCTGCTGGTCGCCGTTGCGGCATCCCGACCGGCGGCGGCCGATGCGCCGTGCGCGGCGCCGCGGCCGGTGTGCGACGCTGCCGCAAGCGTGTTCGCGATCGCGTCTTTCGATCCGTTGGCGAGCGCGGTGCTGATCGAGCCCGGGCTGCTGGTCACCAACCGCCACGCCGTCGCTGACAACGCGCGCGCCGAGGTGATGCTGCCCAACGGCAAGAAGCTG
>JACPJY010000089.1 GCA_016187325.1 Rhodospirillales bacterium
GATCGCGGTGCAAATGTTGCTGGGCGGTGTCGGCGAGTTCCTGACGTCGCTGCCACCCCTGAAGAGGTAACGGTGGCCGGCAAGGTGCGCGTCGATCAGCTGCTGGTGGCGCGCGGCCTCGCCGAAAGCCGCGCCAAGGCACAGGCGCTGGTGATGGCCGGCCAGGTCTATTCCGAGACCAAGCGCCTGCAGAAGCCAGGCAAGCAGGTCGATCCGGAAATCCCGCTCGAGGTGAGAGGCCACGACCATCCGTGGGCATCGCGTGGCGGCATCAAGCTCGCCCACGGGCTCAAGCATTTCGCGATCCAGGCCAAGGGCCGCGTCTGCCTCGACGTCGGCGCCTCGACGGGCGGCTTCACCGACGTGCTGTTGAGCGAGGGCGCGGCCAAGGTCTATGCCGTCGACGTCGGCCGCGGTCAGCTCGCCTGGAAGCTGCAGAAGGATCCGCGCGTGATGATGCTCGACGACACCAACGCCCGTCACCTGACTCGTGACCAAGTGCCGGACGGCATCGACCTGATCACTTGCGACGCCAGCTTCATCGGCCTCGCCACTGTGCTGCCGGCGGCGCTCAAGCTGGCCGGGCCGGGCGCCGAACTGGTCGCCCTGATCAAGCCGCAGTTCGAAGTCGGGAAGGGCAGGGTCGGCAAGGGCGGCATCGTCCGCGACCCGGCGCTGCACCGGGAGGTCTGCGAGCGCATCCGACGCTGGCTCGGGGACGACATAGGATGGAAGGTATTGGGCGTGACCGAAAGCCCGGTCACCGGCGCCGACGGCAACAAAGAATTCCTGATCGCCGCCAGACGGGATTAATCGTCGGCAGCGAACGTCAGGTGGTCGGCGTGCCGAATTCCAGCGGCAGGCCGGCCTGATGCCAAGCAATCAGGCCGCCCGACATGTTGTACGCCTCGGGCAGGATTCCGGCGCCGACGATGTAGTGTCCGATCTGCTCGGAGCGTTGGCCGCGCGCGCACACGAACACCACCTTCTTCGTCCCGTCGGTCGGGATCAGCGCCGGATCGAACGCCGACATCGGCACGTGGACGAAGTCCTTGAGACGTGCTTGCGCCAATTCGTCGGCCTCGCGCACGTCGACGGCCACGGCCTCGCCGGCCTCAAGCCACTGATGCACGGTCGCCGGCGGCACTTCGCTCATTCCCGGCATGGCGGCGATCCCTCCAAGGCACCCTCCCCACGTGGTCCCAATGGACGGCTTATATATAGCTGGTAGATGGGGAGTGGGGGCCGTAAATTTCACCTGATTTTCTCGCGAAGGAGCGCCGACATGCCGCCTGCCCGGCCGAAGGACCGATGGGGCAACCCGGTGACCGCCGCCGGGGACGAGACGGTGCGCCACCTGGACGATACCCTGATGAGCTACCTGGCGCTCGGCCGCGATACCGGCGAGCACCTGAAGGCGGCGTTGATCGCCGATCCCGGGATGGCGATGGCGCACGTGCTGAAGGGCTATTTCTTCCTGCTGATGGGCTCCGGGCCCCTGAAGGCGCGGGTGCCGAAGAGCCTGGAAGCCGCCGAAGCGGTCGCCAAAAGCGCGACGGCGCGCGAGCAGGCGCACGTCGAGGCGCTCCGCCTCTGGCTCGCCGACGACGCGGGGAAGGCGGTGATGGCGTGGGAAGCCATCCTCGCCGACCATCCACGCGATGTGCTCGCCTTGAGGCTCGCCCATCACGCTTATTTCTACCAGGGTGCCGCCGGCGACATGCGCGCCTCCCTCGATCGCGCCATGACGTCGTGGGACGCGGGCGTGCCCGGCTACGGCTTCGTCCTCGGCATGCAGGCGTTCGCCCTCGAGGAGACGGGCGAGCTCGCTGCCGCCGAGGCGGCTGGCCGCAAGGCGGTCGACATCAACCCGGACGACCCATGGGCGGTGCACGCCGTCGTCCATGTCATGGAGACCGACGACCGCCACGCCGAGGGCATCGGTTGGATCAAGGACCTGGAGCCGCATTGGTTGAAGGCCAACAACTTCCGCTATCACCTTTGGTGGCACCGGGCGCTGCTACACCTGGACCGCGGCGAAACCGAGGAAACGCTGCGCCTTTACGACAAGTCACTTTGGGACCCGAAGTCGGACGAGTATCTCGATCTTTGCAACGACGCGTCGCTGCTGCTCAGGCTGGAAATCCTGGGCGCCGACGTCGGCCAACGCTGGCGGCCGATCGCCGACAAAGTCGCCGAGCGCACCGACGAGCACATCCTCGCCTTCATCGACTGCCACTTCCTGGCGGCGCTCGCCGGCGACGGCCGGCTGAAGGCGGCGCGCGAGATGGTGGCGGGGATGCGCGCCAAGGGCGGCGCGTTCGAAGTCGGCGCCGCGGTCGGCGACGCGCTCCTGGCCTATCGCGAGAACGACCACCGCCGCGCGGCAAGGCTGCTCGAGGACGTGCGCGCCGGCATCGTGCGCATGGGCGGCAGTCATGCCCAGCGCGACCTGTTCGATCTGGTGCTGATCGACGCGACGATCAAATCCGGCGACCGCGCGCGCGCGGAAGCTCTGCTTGCCGAGCGCACGGCGGCGAAGCCGAAGGATCCGTGGTCGTGGCGCGCCTACGCCCGCGTCTTGCGGGGCGCGGCCAAGGCCGACGCCGAGGCGCGGGCGGCGGCACTCGCCGGTTCCTGATCGGCACCCCGATTCATGCGGTGGTATTCGACGTTGGGCATCACGTCGAGGCCCTGCATCATGCGGTTGGTGTAGTTGAAGAACGCCGCCACGTCGGTGATGTCGAACAGGTCGCGGTCGTCGAAACCGGCGGCCTGCAGCGCCGCGCGGCCGCGTCGTCAGCGTCCACGCGTATATAGAGCATGGCACGGGTGCGCTGGCCCGCCTTGAGGAAGGTCAAACGCGCCGAGTTTCACGCCGCGGTCTTGGCGGGCTTAATCTCTCGCTTGATGCGGTCGCCAGTGGCCAGTTTTGCCTCCTCCAGGTCATAATCCATCTGTAGACCGAGCCAGAATTCCTCCGAAGTGCCGAAATATCGAGCAAGCCGAAGGGCGGTGTCGGGACTGACGGCGCGCTTGCCCAGTACGATTTCGTTGATACGGCGCGGCGGCACGCCAATCAGGCGGGCCAGGCGGTTCTGGCTCAGGCCCAGAGGCCTAAGGAACTCCTCGATCAAAACCTCGCCGGGATGAATGTTAGGCAATTTCGTCATCGCGTTTCCTTCAATGATAATCGACTATTTCCACATTAAACGCGTCGCCGTGCCGCCACACGAAGCAGACGCGCCATTGGTCGTTGATTCGTATGCTGTGTTGTCCCTCCCGCTTTCCGCGCAATCTCTCCAACCGGTTGCCCGGCGGCACGCGCAGGTCGTCGAGCAGCAGCGATCGGTTGAGCATTCGCAGTTTTCGCCGTGCAACAGCCTGGATATCGCCGGGCAGCCGACGCGAGCGCTCGCCGCGCCAGACCTTCTCGGTCTCGCCGTCCCTGAACGACCGGATCACTCACGGACTATAACGGTTCGCGTTATATAACGCAAGACGTTATAGTTCAGGGCGCCGACCGGAAAATTTGGCGGTCGATCCGCGCCGCGTTCACTCGCATTGCGCCCGGTGGCGGAGCAGGTGGTCGGCGAGCACGCACGCCATCATCGCCTCGCCGATGGGCACCGCGCGGATGCCGACGCACGGGTCGTGGCGGCCCTTGGTCGAGATTTCCGTGTCGCCGCCGTCGACGTCGACGGTGCGCCGCGGCGTCAGGATCGAACTGGTCGGCTTGACCGCGAACCGCACCACCACGTCCTGGCCGGTCGAGATGCCGCCGAGCATGCCGCCGGCGTTGTTGGAAAGGAACGTCACCTTGCCCGCCTTCATCCGCATCTCGTCGGCGTTTTCCTCGCCGCTGAGCGTGGCGACCCGCATGCCGGCGCCGATCTCGACGCCCTTCACCGCGTTGATGCCCATCATCGCCGCCGCCAGATCAGCGTCGAGCTTGCCGTAGATCGGCGCGCCAAGCCCCGCCGGCACGCCGGAGGCGACGATCTCGATCACCGCGCCCAGGGACGAGCCGTTCTTGCGCACCCCGTCGAGCAGCTTCTCGAACCGGGCGACCGCCTTGGCGTCGGGGCTGAAGAAAGGGTTCTTGTCGACCTCGGCCCAGTCCCAGTTGCCGCGATCCACCCGGGTGTCGCCGATCTGGATCAGCGCGCCGCGGATGATGACGTCCTTGCCCAGCACCTTGCGGGCGATGGCGCCGGCGGCCACCCGCATCGCCGTCTCGCGCGCCGACGAGCGGCCGCCGCCGCGGTGGTCGTGGCGGCCATACTTGACGTGATAGGTGTAGTCGGCGTGCCCGGGGCGGAACTTGTCCTTGATCGTCTCGTAGTCCTTGGAGCGCGCGTCCTCGTTCTCGACCAGGAGCCCGATCGACGTGCCCAAGGTGACGCCCTCGAACACGCCGGAGAGGATCTTCACCGTGTCCGATTCCTTGCGCTGGCTGGTGTGGCGGCTCTGTCCCGGGCGGCGCTTATCCATGTAGACTTGGATGTCGGCCTCGCAAAGCGGAATGCCCGGCGGCGTACCGTCGACGATACAGCCGATCGCCGGCCCGTGGCTTTCGCCGAAGGTGGTGAACCGGAACAGGTGTCCGAAGGTATTGGCGCTCATGGCGGGGCTAATCTAGCGCCGTCCGGCCGGCAACGCTAGACGACGGAGATGTCGGGCGCGTCCACCGCCTTCATGCCGACGATGTTGTAGCCGCAATCGACATGGTGGACCTCGCCAGTGACGCCGCTGGACAGGTCGGACAGCAGATACATCCCGGCGCCGCCGATGTCGTCGAGGGTGACGTTGCGGCGCAAGGGCGAGTTGTACTCGTTCCATTTCAGGATATAGCGGAAATCGCCGATCCCGGACGCCGCCAGCGTCTTCATCGGCCCGGCCGAGATGGCATTGACGCGGATCCTGTCCTTGCCCAAGTCCTCGGCGAGGTAGCGCACGCTCGCCTCGAGCGCCGCCTTGGCGACGCCCATGACGTTATAATGCGGCATTACCCGCTCAGCGCCGAAGTAGGTGAGCGTCAGCAGGCTGCCGCCGTTGGTCATCAAAGGCCGCGCCCGCCGGCAGACGGCGGTGAACGAATAGCACGAGATGTGCATCGTCTGGGCGAAGTTTTCGGGCGTAGTGTCGATGTATTGGCCCTTCAACTCTTCCTTGTCGGAGAAGGCGACGGCATGGACCAGGAAATCGAGCCGCCCCCAGCGCTGCTTGATCGCCTCGAACACCGCGTCCATGGAAGCCGCGTCCGTGACGTCGCAGGGCACGACGAAATCGCGGCCGATCGACTTGGCCAGCGGCTCGACGCGCTTCTTAAGCGCGTCGCCCTGGAAGGTGAAGGCCAACTCGGCGCCCTCAGTATGGGCGGTTCGGGCGATGCCCCAGGCCAACGAGCGGTCGTTGGCGACCCCCATGATCAGGCCCTGCTTGCCGGCCAACAGTCGCCCGGGGTCGGTCATGCTTCCTTCAAGTCCCTGTTCGGTTGCCACGGCCGGCCCGGGGCCGCTGCTTAGAACACGAATGTACACAATAAAATGCGGAAAACAAAAGCCGGCGTGATCACGTTTGATTGCCGTTTGTAACCCGGAAAGGCGCGGAAATCACGCCCAATTCCCAGCCGGCCGCTCGACCTATAGTATGCGGGCTGGACCGTCAACCGTAACGTCAACGGAGGCGCCGATGATCGTCAGCGTCGACAGAGACCGGCTCAAGAACCGGCTCGGGCGGCTCAGCGAATTCTGCCGCTACGTGTGGTCGCGGTTCCACTCCGAGCGCTGCCTCAGGATGGCGGCGTCGCTGAGCTACACGTCGCTGCTGGCGATCGTGCCGTTGACGGCGATCGCGTTCGCGATGCTGGCGGCGTTCCCGGTGTTCGATGGCGTGCGCGAGGAGTTTCAGACGGTGCTGTTCGCCAACCTGCTGCCGGACTCGGCGGAAGCGATGCGCGACTATTTCGACCAGTTCGTGCGCAACACGGCGCGGCTGACGGCGGTCGGCATCGTCGGCCTGGCGCTGACCGCGGTGCTGCTGCTCGGCACCATCGAGTCGTCGCTCAACGCCATCTTCCGGGTCGCCCGGCCGCGGGCGCTGGTGCCGCGGCTGCTGGCGTTCTGGGCGTTGATCACGCTGGGGCCGCTACTGCTCGGCGCCAGCTTCTCACTGTCGACGTTCTTCTTCGCCGCCACCGAGTGGTTGGCGCTCGACATCCTGACCGGGCCGGTGGGGAGGCTGGCGAAGTTCATGCCCACCGTCATCATCATCGTGCTACTGATCTTCTTCTACGCGGTGATCCCCAACCGGCCGGTGCGGCTGGGCGCTGCCGCCATCGGCGGCATTCTCGCCGGGCTGCTGTTCGCGGCGCTGCGCGGCGTGTTCGGCTATTACGTCGCCAGCTTCCCGACCTACCAGACCATCTATGGCGCGGTATCGGTGGTGCCGATCTTCCTGGTGTGGATGTATCTGTCGTGGATGGTGGTGTTGCTGGGCGCGGTGCTGACGGCGGCGGCCGGCGAATGGCGGCTGGCCGGCGGATGCCCGACCGGCGATGCGCTGCCACCCGGTGAACGGCTGCGCGCCGCGGTCGCTGTCCTGGCGGAACTCGGCGTGGCGGCGCGCAAGGGCGGCACCGCATCGCGGTCGCGGCTGCTTCGCCGCACTCATGTCGGCGACGTGGCGCTCGACCGCCTGCTGCAGGAACTGCGCCAGTCGGCGTTCGTTGAGCATGCAGCGTCGGGCGGCTGGCTGTTGGCCCGTGACCTCCGGCTGGCGACCCTGCTCGATCTCATGGACGCGCTGACGCTCGGCATCGGCGAGGGCTTGGCGCGCGGCGCCGATTCAGCGACGCGTCTCGGCGTGGCGCTCGCCGACGCCCGCGGGCGCAGCCAGCAGGCGCTGGCGCTGCCGTTGAGCGACTTCTTTGACGACGACGTGGCGACGCCGGCTGAGGGTAAAGGCAAGGCCGGGCTGCGCCCGGTTTCCTGAAACGGATTTTCCGGCGAACGCCGCCGGCGGCGCGCGGCTATTTGGGGCCCAGGATGCGACCGCGTACCTTGTAGCCGTGCTTGGCCGCCCATTTACGGACGAATTCGGCCAGCTCGGCATCCGGCTTTTTCGGCAGCACGACGCGCACGTGCACGATCTGGTCGCCGCGCGCGCCCGCGCCCTTGTCGCCGGCGGCGAGCCCGCGGCCGCGCAACCGCAGCTTGGAGCCGGTGTTGGAGCCGGCGGGCACGGTGACGGTCACCATGCCGTCAATGGTCGGCGCCTCGATCTTGGCGCCGAGCACCGCTTCCTGCAGCGTCACCGGCACGTCGACGTGCACGTCGTTGCCGATGCGGCGGAAGATTGGGTGCGCATCGACGATAATCTCGACCAGCGCGTCGCCGTCGGCGCCGCCGCCAAACCCGCCCATGCCCTGGCCCTTGAGGCGCAACACCCGGCCGTCGTCGGTGCCGGCCGGCACGGTGATCTTCAGGCGCTTGCCGTTGGTCATGGTGATGTGGCGGACGGCGCCCTTGACGGCCTCCATGAAGTCGACGCGCAACGAATACTCGACGTCGGCGCCTTTGATCTTGAGGCCCGCTTTTCTATCGCGCTTGGCGTCCGGCTTCTTGGCATCCGGTTTCGGGGTTTCGGGTCTCACCGCTTGCGGCCGTCGCGGGCCGGGACGCGCCCGCCGGGCGCCGTCGTAGCCGCGCTGGACGCGATCGAAGATGGCCCGCCGGCCAGGGTCGGACAGCAGGTCGTAGGCCGCCGCCAGCTCCTTGAATTCCTCCTCGGCCCACGGATTGGCTGGATCGGCGTCGGGGTGGCGTTGGCGCGCCAGACGGCGGTATGCGGTCTTCAATTCGGTGGAGTTGGCGTCGGTCGGCACGCCGAGGACGGCATAGGGGTCTTTCATGGGCCAGGGTCCCGGCTTCGCTTAAGGCCAAGGACTATGGCACAGACCCCCGCACGGCTCAAAGGAGGGGAGCCGTCGGACGGCTGCTCCCTCCGCGATATTCCTACTGGACGATCTGCCAAGTGCCATCGGTGCGCCGGCAGGCGCGGCCCTTAGCGGTTTCCTGTTTGCCGTCGACATAGATGGTCTGCTCGAACTCGCGGCAGTTCTGGCCGTCCGCCGTCCGGTAGGTACGGGTCGGGGTGACGGTGCCGGAATGGCCGGAGTCCGGATTGCGCCACGCCGTCGCCTGGCCGGCCTGGTTGTATTCCAGGCTTTGCTGGGCTGAGCGCTGGGCATACATCTTGTCGGCCTTGTCGAGGGAGGCGCCGACCTCGCTGCCCATCCACGCGCCGGCCAAGGCGCCGATGGCGACCGCCGCCAGCTGGCCCTTGCCGCTGCCGATCTGCGAGCCGGCGAGCGCGCCGAGGCCGGCGCCGACCAGGGTGCCGGCGGTCTGCTTCGGGCTGTCCTGCATGTTCTGACAGGCGGCGAGCGGCACCGCCACCAGGGTGGCGACGGACAATTGCAACAGGCGTTTCGTAGCACGCATTTTTTTGATCCTTTAGGTTTTGGGCTCGACCGGCGGCGCCGGCAAAACTTTCCTGGCGTCCGCCATCTCCCTATATTATGGCAGAAATTCCCGCGCTTTCGAGTCCCGGCCGGGAACCGCCCGGAATGGGCCGTCAGCGCGCCCATTGGCAGACGGTAAACCGTTGGCAAAACAAATGGCTGTGATGACTTTCACCGCGACCAAGGACCCGATTGCCGAATTCAAGGTCTGGCTCGCCAAGGCCGAGGCGTCGGAACCGGTCAACCCGAACGCCATGGCACTGGCGACCGCCGACAGCAACGGAAGGCCGTCGGTGCGAATGGTGCTGCTGAAGGGCGTCGACGAGCGCGGCTTCGTCTTCTTCACCAACCTGGAAAGCCGAAAGGGCACGGAGCTCAAGGCGAACGCCGAGGCGTCGCTGTGCTTCTACTGGAAGACGCTGGGCAAGCAGGTGCGCGTCGACGGCTCGGTGAAGCCGGTCAGCGACGCCGAGGCCGACGCGTATTTCGAGTCGCGGCCGCGCTCGGCGCGCGTCGGCGCCTGGGCGTCGCAACAATCGCGTCCGCTGGAGAGCCGCTTCGAGCTGGAGAAGCGGGTGGCGCAGTTCACGGCGCGCTTCAACGTCGGCGATGTCCCGCGCCCCGATTTCTGGTCCGGGTTCCGGGTCGTACCACGTACCATCGAGTTCTGGGAGGAACGCAAGTTCCGCCTCCACGACCGGGTCGTTTACCGCCGCGCCGGCGACGGATGGACGACGGAACGACTGTACCCGTAATGATGGACACCCGGCAGCCCATAGCCGACAGCGCGTCCGTCGCCCGGCGGCTGCCGTCGGACGAGGCGGGCCCGCTTATGAAGCTCGCCACTTATGCCTCGGTCACGGTGGCGACGGTGCTGATCGTCGCCAAGGCGGCGGCGTGGGTGCTCACCGATTCGGTCAGCATGCTCTCGACGCTGATCGACTCGCTGCTCGACGTCGGCGCGTCGCTGGTCAACTTGATCGCGGTTCGCCACGCGCTCGAGCCGGCCGACAAGGAGCACCGATTCGGTCACGGCAAGGCAGAGGCGCTGGCCGGTCTGGCGCAGGCGGCGTTCATCGGCGGTTCGGCGATGTTCCTGGTGGTGCAGGCGGGCGAGCGGCTGATCAATCCGCGCTACGTGGTCAACACCGAGATCGGCCATTGGGTGATGGTCCTTGCCATCGTGCTGACGATCGCGCTGGTGGCGTTCCAGCGCTACGTCGTCAGGAAGACCGGCTCAATCGCAATCACCGCCGACTCAGCCCATTACCGGATGGACGTATTGGTCAATCTTAGTGTCATTGTTTCGCTGCTGCTTGTCAGCGAGCTCGGCCTCGTGTGGGCCGACCCGGCATTCGCCATCGCGATTGCTGGCTACATCCTGTGGGGGGCATGGCAGATCGGCACCGCGTCGATGAACATGCTGATGGACCGCGAACTGCCCGACGGCGACCGCCAACGCATCCGCGAAATCGCGCTCGCACATCCGGCGGTGGTCGGGATTCACGATCTCCGCACGCGTTCGGCCGGCAACCAGCTATTCATCCAGATGCACCTGGAAATGAACGGCGACATCACGCTCCACGATGCACACGTGATCTCGGACCAGGTAGAGGCCAGCGTCATGAAGGCGTTCCCCAACGCCCAGGTGCTGATCCACGAGGACCCGGAAGGCGTCAACGAACAACGCGCCGTCTTCCGCTAGGCGCCCACCACGTCCGTGCACCCCAAAGAGTCCCAGGACGAGGTTATCCGGCTGCTCTCGGACCCCAAAGTCTTCGGCGTCGTCGCCGGCCCGGTCGAACGCATCCAGACTCATGTATCTGAGGTGTTCCTGGCCGGCGAGCGGGTGCTGAAGCTGAAGCGGGCGGTGGTGTTCCCCTATCTCGACTTCTCGACGCCGGAAAAGCGCCGGGCAGCTTGCGAGGCGGAGGTGCGGATCAATCGCCGCACCGCGCCAACCCTCTACAAGGGTGTCGTCGCGGTGACGCGGCAGCCTGATGGCCGGCTTGCGCTCGGCGGCGACGGGCCGGCGGTCGACTGGCTGGTCGACATGCGCCGCTTCGACCAGGGCACCCTGTTCGACCGCCTCGCCAAGAAAGGCGCGCTCCGCCGCGTCATGATGGAAGACCTGGCCGACGCCATCGCTCGCTTCCACGAGGGCGCCGAGGCGCGCACCGACTTCGGCGGCCGCGACGGCGTCGCCATGATCCTGGACAGCAACGCCGAGTGCTTCGCCCAATCGGGCGAGGGCGTGTTCGACGCCGGCGACACGGAAACGCTGACGCGGCAATCCAAAGCCGCGCTCGCCGCCGTCGGCGGCGTGCTGGACCGGCGGCGTTCAGCCGGCCGGGTGCGCCTCTGTCACGGTGATCTGCACCTCCGCAACATCTGCCTGGTCGACGGCCGGCCGACGTTGTTCGATGGTATCGAGTTCAGTGAGGCGTTCGCCACCATCGACGTGCTCTACGACCTGGCGTTCCTGCTCATGGACCTCGACCATCGCGGCCTGCGCCGGCTCGCCGGCATCGTCTTCAATCGCTACCTCGACGTCACCGGCGACGGCAGCGAAGAAGCCGGCGGTCTCAGGGTAACGGCGCTGTTCCTGTCGATGCGGGCGGCGATCCGTGCCCATGTCGACGCGGCACAGGCGACGTTGCTGTCGGACTCCGGCAAGGCCAGGGCGCGCGCCGAAGAAGCCCGCGAATACCTTGCCCGCGCCCTCGACTACCTGAAGCCGGTGCCGCCGCAGCTGATCGCCGTCGGCGGACTTTCCGGCAGCGGCAAGTCGCGACTGGCGCGCGAGCTCGCTCCGCACTTCGGCGCGGCGCCGGGGGCGCGTGTGGTGCGCACCGATTCGATCCGCAAGCGGCTGGCTGGCGCGGCGCTGAACACGCGCCTCGGCGAAACCGGCTGGCTACAGCGCGGAGATGACGGCGCGCACCTATCAGTCGATGCGCGACGAGGCGGCGGCGGCCCTCGCCGCCGGCCACTCGGCGATTGCCGACGCGGTGTTCGCCAGGCCCGACGAGCGCCACGCCATCGCCGATGTCGCAGAGCAAGCCGGGGTGCCGTTCACCGGCCTGTGGCTGGAGGCGCCGCCGGAGGTGATGGCGAGGCGGCTCAGCGAACGCCGCCGCAACGTCTCCGACGCCGATAGCCGGGTGCTGGAGATGCAGCTCGCCTACGACCTCGGCGTTATCGACTGGCGGCGTATCGACAGTTCCGGGCCGCGCGAGGACACGCTGAAGGCGGGCCTGGCGGCGCTTAAACTGTAACGCGACCGCCACATTTACATCCCGGAGTGGCAATCGGGACTTTAAGTTTGCCCGGCGAGTCGCCATGATAGGGGTCGGAGGACCGGCCCGTGGACCATCCGTCCAGGCGGGCCGGCGGGGGGTTACACGGTGGATATACGCACGATTCTGATTCCGACCGACGGATCGGAAGCTGCCAATCCGGTCATGGAGGCGGCACTGACGTTGGGGCGCGACCTCGGCGCCCACGTCGAGGTGCTGATCGTGCGCCCCGATCCCAAGGACACCATTCCGCTTCTTGGCGAGGGCATGTCGGTGGCGATGATCGAGGACATGATCCAGATCGCCGAGAAGGAAGGCCGCGACCGCGCCAGCCGCGGGCGGCGCGCCTTCGACGAGCTGGTCAAGAAATTGTCGATCACGGTGCGCGACAAGCCCGACGCCAAGGGCGCCTCCGCGCATTGGAGCGAGGAGGTCGGCCGCGACGACGAGGTGACGGCCCGGCGCGGCCGGCTCGCTGACCTGATGGTGGTGGCGCGGCCGACGGCGACGTCGGACGTATCCTCGACGCTGACCCTCAACGCTGCCTTGTTCGACACCGGTCGGCCGGTGCTGGTGATGCCGCCGGCCGGCGCCAAGAAGATCGGCACCAGCATCGCCGTGTCGTGGAACGGCAGCGCCGAATCGGCGCGCGCTGTCAGCTCCGCCCTGCCGCTGCTGAAGCAGGCGGCCAAGGTGACGGTGTTCACCGCCGCGACGCCCAAGATCCCGTCGGTGCGCGCCCAGGATCTGGCCACCTATATGCAATGGCACGGCATCCAGACGGCGGCCCGCACCCTCGAGACGGCGACCAGCGACCGGCAGGCGATCGCCATCGCGTTGCTGGCGGCGCTGACCGAGGGCAACGTCGATCTGTTGGTGATGGGCGCCTACACCCACAGCCGCATGCGCCAACTGATCCTCGGCGGCTTCACCCGTCACGTGCTCGAAAACGCCGCCATCCCGGTGTTCATGGCCCACTGATGCGGGCTGCGTTTCCTCATCGGAACAAATCCGATTGACCGGGCCGGCCGATGCCGGGCGGCGACTCCTCAGCGGCCGCGATCGCCCCGACGTAGGGGACGAGCACGCCTTTCACCTCGGCAAAGGATGCGGTCGGGTCCATCCACGCCGCCTCGGCCGCTGCGTCGAGCACCACCGGCATGCGATGGTGGATGTGGGCGACAGCGGGTGTAGAGGCGCAGGTGACGATGGTGAAACGGTCGCCGTCGGTGAGGCCGGCGAAAGCAAACACGCCACCGTCGGCCGGGGCGATGCGGTTCTTAAGCTTGGCGCGACCCAATTTGAGCCACTCGACCCAAGCGGTGGCGGGGACAAAGCAGCGCGAACCGAGGAGCAGTCGGAAGGCCCGCTTCTCGACGAGCGTTTCGGCGCGAACGTTGATCAGCAGATTCTTGTTCCATGTGACGACGAGCCCCCAGGCGAGCAGCCGCCCCACCGGCCCGTCGCCGCCAGGATGGGCGCGGTCGATGACCAGCGCCTGGTCGGTCGGCCTGAGCTCCGGCGCGTTCGGCACCGGCGGCG
Source organism: Rhodospirillales bacterium (assembly GCA_016187325.1). Classification (GTDB taxonomy): domain Bacteria; phylum Pseudomonadota; class Alphaproteobacteria; order Rhodospirillales; family Casp-alpha2; genus JACPJY01. Next base: position 13,369 of record JACPJY010000089.1, read on the forward strand.
GCGATTTCAGGCCGAAGCGGCGCACCAATTCGCGTGGCTGGGCGTTCATTTCGAAACGCGAGCACATCGGCGCCAGTTTAGCGGTATTCGGCCGCGTGTGGTCTGGAAAGATGGCGGCCGATG
>JACPJY010000336.1 GCA_016187325.1 Rhodospirillales bacterium
CCCCCATCCGGCCCAGAGGAGTAGGCTGTTTCAAGATGATTCTCTATCAACTCCGATGCCGCCAGGCTCACGACTTCGAGGCCTGGTTCCTGGACAGCGCCACCTTCGACCGCCAGGCGGCGTCGGGCGACGTGACGTGTCCTTATTGCGGCAGCGCCAAGATCGCCAAGGCGCCGATGTCGCCGCGCCTGGCCTCGGGCTCAAGCCGGGGCGACGAGCCCCGCGAACCCGCAAAGCCCGCCGGGCGTTTCGTGCCCGGCGAGGCGCGCGCCACCGAGGTGGCGGCGAAGATCCTGCAGGCGGTCGAGGCCGTCCGCGAGCACGTCGAGGAAACCTGCGACTATGTTGGCGACGAGTTCGCCGACGAGGCCCGGCGCATCAGGAAGGGCGAGGCGGAAGAGCGCGGCATCTACGGCGAGGCCAGCGAGACCGAGGCGGCGAAGCTCGACGACGAGGGCATCAAGGTGTTCCGGCTGCCGTTCGTCCGCCCGCGCAGCAAGAACTGACCCGCCGTCGGCATTTCACCACAGAGATCACAGAGAACACCGAGAAGAAAATATGCGGCGCTGCGCGCCGCGACGAATCACTTTGTTCCTCTACGTCTCTGTGGTCTCTGTGATCTCTGTGGTTAATAAACTTCCGGGCCGTCACGGCTTGGTGGCGAATGCCATGTAGTTGACGGCGAGGTCGCGGGAAAGCCGCCAGTCGTCCAGCAGCGGGTTGTAGACCACGCCCTTGAACTCGGCGATCTCGACCCCGGCGGCCTTGAGCCCCGCCGCCAACTCCGACGGGCGCACGAACTTGCGCCAGTCATGGGTGCCGACCGGCAGCCAGCGCAGCACGTACTCGGCGCCGATCTTGGCCAGCGCCAATGCCTTCAGCGTGCGGTTGATGGTGGAGAGCACCATCGCGCCTTTCGGCTTCACCAGCCGGGCGGCGGCGGCCAGGAACGCGTCCCGGTCGGCGACATGCTCGACCACCTCCAGATTCAGCACCGCGTCGTAGCGGCCCTTCTCGCGTGCCAGATCCTCCGGCAGCCGGTGATGGTAGTCGATGGCGAGGTCGGACTCGAGGGCGTGCACGCGTGCCACGCGCACCGCCTCGGCGTCGGCGTCGATGCCGGTGACGCGGGCGCCAAGCCGGGTCAGCGGCTCGGCGATCAGCCCGCCGCCGCAACCGATGTCGAGCACCGAAAGGCCGGCCAGCGGCCGGTCGCTTAAGGGCTCGCAGCCGAAGTGGCGGGCCAAGTTGTCGCGGATATAGCCGATGCGGATCGGATTCAGCCGGTGCAGTGGTCTGAAGTCGCCGTCCGGGTCCCACCAGGAGTCCGCAAGTTTCGAGAAGCGGGCCACCTCGTCGGCGGCGGCCGTCGAGCCATGGGAATACCGGGGGCGGGCGCGTGCCCGCTCGCCGGGGCGTTCGCGGGTTCGCTTGCCGGCGCTGCTCCGGGACTTGCGCCGGGCGGGATTTTTCCTGGCTTTCTGGGCCATGTCTCAAGGCTCCGGTTCGAGCGCCGGGGCGGGGTTGCCACCGTTCGCGGATATAGAGTATGTATGCGCCGCCCGCGCATCAACAAGCACTAGCGAATTCGCCGATTTGCGGCCGGTGTCGGCCTGGATCAGGGCGTACGGCGGGACCACCACGGGAACTAGGCCTAACACGATGGCTCGCATCGTCCAGAAATTCGGCGGCACGTCCGTCGCCGACATGACGCGGATCAAGGCCGTCGCCGTGACCGTCAAGCGCGAACTCGATGCCGGCAACCAGGTCGCGGTCGTGCTGTCGGCGATGGCCGGCGTCACCGACCAGCTGGTCGGCTACGCCGCCCAGACCGGCTCGGTGTTCGACGCCCGCGAGTACGACGTCGTCGTCTCGACCGGCGAGCAGGTAACCGTCGGCCTGTTGGCGCTTTGCCTGCAGAACCTCGGCGTCACCGCCCGCTCGTGGCTCGGCTGGCAGGTGCCGATCTCGACCGACGGCGTCCACGGCAAGGCGCGCATCAAGGCGATTGAAGCCAAGGAGCTCAGACGCCGGATGGCGACGGGCGAGGTGCCGGTGGTCGCCGGCTTCCAGGGCTTCGGCCCGGACAACCGGATCACGACGCTGGGGCGCGGCGGCTCGGACACCAGCGCGGTGGCGTTGGCGGCGGCGCTGGAGGCCGACCGCTGCGACATCTATACCGACGTCGAGGGCGTCTACACGTGCGATCCGAGAATCGTTGCCAAGGCGCGCAAGATCGACAAGATCACCTACGAGGAAATGTTGGAATTGGCGTCGCTGGGTGCGAAGGTCCTGCAGACCCGCTCGGTGGTGCTGGCGATGCGCATGGGCGTGCGCCTGCACGTGCGCTCCAGCTATTCCGACGTCCCCGGAACCCTAGTCGTCGATGAGGATGAAATCGTGGAACATGAAATGGTCAGCGGCATTGCCTACAGCCGGGACGAAGCCAAGATCACGCTCGTCAAGGTGCGGGACAAGCCGGGCGTCGCGGCCGCCATCTTCGGGCCGCTGGCGGACGCCAGTATCAACGTCGACATGATCGTTCAGAACGTCTCGGCCGACGGCAAGGCGACGGACATCACGTTCACCGTGCCGCGCGGCGAGCTGAAGCGCACCGTCGAGACGCTGGAGGCGAAGCGCAAGCAGCTCGGCTACGCCGATCTGATCTCGGACGCCAACGTCGCCAAGATCTCGGTCATCGGCGTCGGCATGCGCAGCCACGCCGGCGTCGCCCAGCGCATGTTCAAGACGCTCGGCGAGAAAGGCATCAATATCCAGGTGATCTCGACCTCCGAGATCAAGGTCAGCGTGCTGGTCGCCGAGGAATACACCGAGCTCGCGCTGCGCGCGCTTCACAGCGCCTATGGTCTCGACTCCGAATAGGCCGGTCGCGAGGGATTGACCGTGGCGCCCCGCCGTCCACCCACGCAACGCGGCCCCGCGGCGGCCGTCAGCCGCCGTCTGCTGGCGCGGGTGCGCGACGTCATGGCCGGCCCCGGCAGCGCCGAGCGTCGGCTCGACAAGCTGACCGAGATCATCGCCGCCGACATGGTAGCCGAGGTATGCTCAATCTACGTGCGTCGCCCCGGCGATGTGCTGGAGTTGTTCGCCACCAAGGGCTTGAAGCCGACCGCCGTGCACGTGACGCGGCTCAGCGTCGGCGAGGGCCTGATCGGCGAGATCGCGGCCCGCGCGCGCCCGTTCGCGCTCGCCGACGCCCAGGAGCATCCGAGCTTCGCCTACCGCCCCGAGACCGGCGAGGAGATCTACTTCTCGCTGATGGGGGTGCCGATCCTGCGCGGCGGCCGCGTCATCGGCGTGCTGGCGGTGCAGAACCGGACCCGCCGCCAGTACCAGGAGGAAGAGGTCGAGACCCTGCAAACGGTGGCGATGGTGCTGGCCGAGCTGGTCGCTGGCGGTGAGCTGATCGGCCGCGACGACCTGGTCGCCGACGACGGCGCCGAGCCGACGGCGCTGCGTATCGATGGCATCCGGCTGGCGGGCGGCCTCGGCATCGGCCGGGCGGTCCTGCACCAGCCCCACCTCACCATCGAGAAGCTGGTCGCCGAGAACCCCGACGACGAGCACCGCCGGCTTTCGGAAGCTTTCACCGGCATGCACGGCGCTCTCGACGATATGCTCGGCGGCGACAAGCTGGCCGAACGCGGCGAGCACCGCGATATCCTCGAGAGCTACCGCATGATCGCCGAGGACGCCGGCTGGGTGGCACGCATCGGCGAGGCAATCGACACTGGCCTCACCGCCGAAGCCGCGGTGCAGAGGGTGCGCGACGACATCCGGGCGCGCATGAGCCAGGTGACCGACCCCTACCTGCGCGAGCGCGTCCACGACTTCGACGACCTCGCCAACCGGCTGCTGCAGCACCTGATCGGCGGCGGCGCCCGGCCGGCCGCCCGCGCCATCCCCGCCAACGCCATCCTGATCGCGCGCTCGATGGGGCCGGCGGAGCTCTTGGATTACGACCCGGCGAAGCTGAAGGGCCTGGTGCTCGAGGAAGGTTCGCCGGTCGCCCACGTCACCGTCGTCGCGCGGGCATTGGAAATCCCGGTAGTCGGACGGGCGCAGGGCGCCGCGGACCGCATCGAACCCGGTGATGCGGTGATCGTCGACGGCGACAACGCCCAGGTCGTCATCCGCCCCGGCGAGGACGTGCGGGCGGCCTATCGCCAGAGCCTGCAGGCCCTCGAGGTTCAGAAGGCCCGCTACGCGGCGCTCCGCGATCGCGAGCCGGTGACCAGGGACGGCCAGCGCATCTCGCTCAGCATCAACGCCGGGCTGATGATCGACATGGCGCATCTGAAGCAGTCAGGCGCCGACGGGGTCGGGCTTTTCCGCACCGAGATTCCGTTCATGGTGCATGCCGATTTCCCCGACGTCGAGACGCAGTTCAAGGTCTACGCCAGGGTGCTCGACGAGGCCGGCGGCAAGCCGGTGCAGTTCCGCACCCTCGACGTCGGCGGCGACAAGACGCTGCCCTATTGGCATGAGGCCGGCGAGAACAACCCGGCGCTCGGCTGGCGGGCGATCCGCGTGTCGCTCGACCATCCGGCGATGCTGCGCCGGCAGTTGCGGGCCCTGACCGAGGCCGCTGCCGGGCGCGAACTCCGGGTGATGTTTCCGATGATCACCGAAGTCGCCGAGCTCGACGCGGCTCGCGAGCTTCTGGAGCGCGAGCTGGCGCGGACCAAGGCACGCGGCGAGCCGGCGCCCGCGCGCGTCCTCGTCGGCGCCATGCTCGAGGTGCCGGGGCTGCTGTTCCAGCTGCCGGCGCTGCTCGAGCGGGTCGATTTCCTGTCGGTCGGCAGCAATGACCTGGCACAGTTCCTGTTCGCGTCCGACCGCACCAACCAGCGCCTCGCCGAGCGCTACGACGAACTGTCGCCGGCGATGCTGGCGGTGCTGAAGACGGTGGTCGAGCAATGCGCCGCCGCGCGTGTGCCGGTCAGCGTCTGCGGCGAGATGGCGGGCCGGCCGGTGGACGCCATGGCGCTGGTCGGGCTCGGCTTCCGCTCGCTCTCCATGGCGACGCCGTCGATCGGCCCGGTCAAGGAGATGATCCTGAGCCTGGATGCCGGCCGGCTCAGTCAATACCTGAGCACGCTGATCGACCCGGCGGAGCACAGCATGCGCGAGAAGCTCAAGGATTTCGCCCGCGACCACGGGGTGGTCGTCTGACGCCTATCGCGTTCAATCTCAGAGCCTTGTCAAAGCCTTAATCCTTGAAGTCGCCCTTCGAGTCGTGGGAGTATTCTTGAAGGACGCAAGGTTTTTCCTGTCGGGCTGCCGCAACGCCGCAATTTCCCAGGGGACCAGCAAGCCAAGCGCGACCGGGCGGCGGACGGAAGCGCGGGCAGTTTGATTGCGGGCTCGCGTCGCACCCCCCGGGTTTTGGCGAACTGGGCTTCGGGGAACGGGGCTTTGGTGAATCGGATCATGGCAGCCGAGCAACAGCAACAACAACAGCAGCCACAGCCGGAAACGCCGCCGCCGCGACGCAACGAGCCAGGCGTCGGCGCACTCCTCAAGGCATCGCGGCTCCGTGTCGGCCAGGACCTGCACGACATTGCCGACATCCTGCGCATCCGCTACGTCTACATGGAGGCGATCGAGGACGGCCGCTACGATGCGCTGCCCGGCCCGACCTACGCCACCGGCTTCATCCGCGCCTACGCCGATCATCTCGGCCTCGATTCCGAGGAGGTGGTTCGGCGCCTCAAGGCCGAAGGCACCGCCGGCCGCGAGACCGCCAATTTGGCGTTCCCGGAGCCGATCCCCGAGACGGGCATTCCCGGCGGCGCCATCATCCTGGTCGGTATCGTCATCGCCGTCGTCGCCTACGGCGTCTGGTACGTCAACACCAGCAACAACGGGTTCCTGGTCGAGCTGGTGTCGCCAATCCCCGAGCGGCTGGCGACCCTGGTCGAGGGCGAGGGCAAGCCGCCCGGCGAAACGGTGGCGCCGTCCGCCGCCGGCAAGCCCGAAATGAAGCCGGAGCCGAAACCCGAAACCACCGTGGAAGCGAAGCCGGGAGCAACGCCGGAGCCGACGGCCGGAGCCCCGGCGCCTGCCTCCGCGCCGGCCACCGTCGACACCGCGGCGGCCACCCCGGCCGCCGAGCCGCCGGCTGGTGAACCGCAACCGGCCGCCGCCACCACCACCGTCGCGCCGGCCGAACCGGCGGC
>JACPJY010000342.1 GCA_016187325.1 Rhodospirillales bacterium
CGAGGCCTACATCCTGACCAAAGAGGAGGGGGGTCGGCACACGCCGTTTTTCGGCAACTACCGTCCGCAGTTTTACTTCCGGACCACGGACGTGACGGGCACGGTGCATCTGCCGTCGGGCACCGAGATGGTGATGCCGGGGGACAACATCTCGATGGAGGTTGAGTTGATCTCGCCGATCGCCATGGACCAGGGCTTGCGCTTCGCCATCCGCGAGGGTGGCCGCACCGTCGGCGCCGGCGTCGTCGCCGCGATCGTAAAGTAGGGAAGGAATACCGCCGGTCCGGCAACGAACCGGCGGTTTTTATGGGACAACGGTCATGGACCAGCAAAGCATCCGCATTCGGCTGAAAGCATTCGACCATCGAGTGCTCGACCAGTCGGCGCGCGAGATCGTCAATACCGCGCAGCGAACCGGCGCCAGGGTCCGCGGTCCCATCCCGCTGCCGACCCGGATCGAGCGGTTCACGGTGCTGCGCTCGCCGCACATCGACAAGAAATCGCGGGAACAATTCGAAATCCGCACCCACAAGCGGGTGCTGGACATCGTCGAGCCGACGCAACAGACCGTGGACGCGCTGATGAAGCTCGACCTAGCGGCCGGCGTCGACGTGGAAATCAAGCTCTAGGGCGGGCGCGGGTGAAGTCGAAGGAACGATAACGTCATGCGAACCGGATTGATCGCACGCAAGGTCGGAATGACGCGCCTGTTCGATGAGGACGGGCGGCACGTGCCGGTGACTGTGCTTGAGGTCGGCGACTGTCAGGTCGTTGCCAAGAAGACCGTTGAGCGCGACGGTTACAACGCGCTGCAGCTGGGCGCCGACATCATCCGCAAGGTCAAGAACGTCTCCAAGGCGATGCGTGGCCATTTCACCAAAGCCAAGGTCGGGCCGCGCCGCACGCTGGCCGAGTTCCGGGTCGCCGAGGATGCGCTGGTCGACATCGGCACCGAACTGTCGGCGGCGCATTTCATCACCGGCCAGTTCGTCGACGTCACCGGCACGTCCATCGGCAAGGGCTTTGCCGGTGTCATGAAACGACACAATTTCAAGGGGTTGCGCGCCAGCCACGGGGTCTCGATCTCGCACCGCTCGCACGGCTCGACCGGCAACCGCCAGGATCCGGGCCGCGTGTTCAAGGGCAAGAAGATGGCCGGCCACCTGGGTAACGCCCGCATCACCGTGCAGAACCTGAAGATCGTCGGCACCGACGCCGAGCGCGGGCTGATCCTGATCCGGGGCGCGGTGCCGGGACCCATCGGCACCTACCTCCGCGTTGCCGATGCGGTGAAGATGCCGCGGCCAAAGGACGCGCCCTATCCGTGCGCGATCAAGGGTCAGCAGGCCACCGAGGCCGTCCCCCAGGCGCCCGCCGAGGCCGCCGCGGCGGCGCAGGCCGTCGCGCCCGAGGCCAAGGGCAAAGACGCGCCGGCGGCGGACAAGAAGGAATAAACGGCAATGCAGTGCGACGTCATCAACCTCGCCAACAAGAAGACCGGCACCATCGAGCTGGACGACGGCATCTTCGGCATCGCCGTGCGGCCGGACATCCTGCAACGCGCCGTGCAGTGGCAGCTGGCAAAGCGCCGCGCCGGCACCGCCAAGACCAAGGAGCGCGGCGAGGTGCAGGCCACCACCAAGAAGCCGTTCAAACAAAAGGGCACTGGCCGCGCCCGCCAAGGCTCGCGGGTGGCGCCGCAGATGCGCGGCGGCGGCACCGTGTTCGGCCCGCGTGTGCGCTCGTTCGCGCAAGGGTTGCCGAAGAAGATCCGCAAGCTGGCCCTGAAAACGGCGCTCAGCGCCAAGCGCGCCGAGGGCAAGCTGGTGGTGCTCGACGAGGCCAAGCTGGGCAAGGCCAAGACGTCGGAACTGGCGAAGCAACTCAAGAAGCTGAACTGGGGCCGGACACTGGTCATCGACGGCGCCGAAGTCGACGCCAATTTCGCCCGCGCCGCCACCAACCTCGGCGGCATCGACGTGCTGCCGAGCCAGGGTGCCAACGTGTACGACATCCTGCGCCGCGATACCCTGGTGCTGACCAAAGACGGCGTGCAAAGGCTGGTGGAGCGTCTGAAATGACCCGCTACAGCCCCCGCAACTCGAAACCGAGCAAGGAACGGATGTTCGAATTGGTCCGCTCGCCGGTGATCACGGAAAAGGCGACACTGATCAGCGAGCACAACCAAGTCACCTTCCGGGTACCCCTGGATGCCAACAAATTTGAGATCAAGGCTGCGGTCGAGACGTTGTTCAAGGTCAAGGTGACGGCGGTCAACACGTTGCGCCGGATGGGCAAGCTCAAGGCCTTCCGCAACACCCTCGGCCGCCAGAAGGAGTCCAAGAAAGCCATCGTGACTTTGGCCAAGGGCCAGTCGATCGACGTGATGACGGGCATTTAAGGGGATTTCAAGACCATGCCATTGAAAACCTACAATCCGACCACGCCAGGCCGCCGCGGCATGGTTGACATCGACCGCTCGGGACTGTGGAAGGGAAAGCCCGAAAAGGAGCTGACCGAGGGCTTGCGCGGAACCGGCGGCCGCAATCAGCACGGCCACATCACCGCCCGCCGGCGCGGCGGCGGCCACAAGCGCCGCTACCGGATGGTCGATTTCAAGCGCCGCAAGGTCGACGTCGAGGCGACGGTCGAGCGGCTGGAATACGATCCCAATCGGAGCGCGTTCATCGCGCTGGTGAAGTACGCCGATGGCGAGATTTCCTACATCCTGGCGCCGCAACGGCTGCGGCCCGGCGACAAGGTGGTGTCCGGCGACAACGTCGACATCAAGCCGGGCAATGCCATGCCGATGCAGAACATCCCTGTGGGCACCATCATCCACAACATCGAGATCAAGGTCGGCGGCGGCGGCCAGATCGCTCGCTCGGCCGGCACCTACGCCCAGTTGATCGGCAAGGACCAGGGTTACGCGCAGTTGCGATTGAGCTCCGGCGAGATCCGGATGGTGCGCACCGAATGCATGGCCACCATCGGCGCGGTCTCCAATCCCGATCAGCAGAACATCAAGGTCGGCAAGGCCGGCCGGCAGCGCTGGATGGGCTGGCGGCCGTCCGTGCGCGGTGTCGCCATGAACCCGATAGACCACCCGCACGGCGGCGGTGAGGGCAAGACCAGTGGCGGCCGCCACCCGGTGACTCCGTGGGGCAAGTGCACCAAGGGCATGAAGACCCGCAAAAACAAGAAGACGGACCGCCTGATCATGCGGCGCCGTCACGCGAAGTAAGAAGTAACAGGAGACATACCCCGTGCCCCGTTCGATCTGGAAAGGCCCTTTCGTCGACGGCTACCTTCTCAAGAAGGCCGAGCAGGTGCGCGCGTCCGGGCGCAACGACATCATCCGCACTTGGTCGCGGCGCTCGACGATCCTGCCGCAGTTCGTCGGCCTGACGTTCGGGGTGTACAACGGTCACAAGTTCATCCCGGTGATGGTGACCGAGGAAATGATCGGCCACAAACTGGGCGAATTCTCGCCGACCCGGGTGTTCTACGGCCATTCAGCCGACAAGAAGGCGACCACCGTGACGGCGGTAGGCGCGCCGTCGACGCCAGGTGCACCGTCGGCGCCGGGAGCAGCGCCGGGGTCGGCGCCTGGGGCCGCGTCGGCGGCGGCGAAGGAGTAGACGATGGGCAATGAACCTGCTGGCGCAGCTGATCCGCGGCAAGGACTGCGAGAAGGCCCTGGCCGAGCTCGAGTTCTCGAAGCGGCGCGTCGCTACCGATGTGCGCAAACTGCTGGAGAGCGCCATCGCCAACGCCGAAAACAACCATCAACTCGACGTCGACCGCCTGTACGTCAAGGAAGCGACGGTCGGCAAAAGCATCGTCATGAAACGCTGGCGGCCACGGGCGCGCGGCCGGGTCGGCCCCATACGTAAATTTTTCAGCAACATGCGCGTAGTCGTTTGCGAGCGCAAGGAGACAGCGTAATGGGTCAGAAGGTCAATCCGATCGGCCTGCGTCTGGGAATCAACCGCACCTGGGATTCGCGCTGGTTTGCCGACGCCAACTACGCCGACCTGCTGCATGAGGACCTGAAAATCAGGAATTTCCTGGTCAAGCGGTTGGCGCAGGCAGGTGTATCGCGGGTCATCATCGAACGGCCGGCCAAGAAGGCGCGAGTCACCATCCATACCGCGCGGCCGGGAGTGGTGATCGGCAAGAAGGGCGCCGACATCGAAAAGCTACGCCGCGAGATTTCCAACATGACCGGCTCCGAGGCGCACCTCAACATCGTCGAAATCCGCAAGCCCGAGATCGAGGCGCAACTGGTGGCCGAGAACGTCGCTCAGCAGATGGAGCGCCGGGTGTCGATCCGTCGCGCCATGAAACGCGCCGTGCAGTCGGCGCTAAGGCTCGGCGCCGAGGGCATCCGCATCAATTGCGCTGGGCGGCTCGGCGGCGCCGAGATCGCCCGTACCCAGTGGTACCGCGAGGGCCGGGTGCCGCTGCATACGCTACGCGCCAACGTCGATTACGGCGTCGCGGTCGCCAACACCGCCTACGGCACCTGCGGCGTCAAGGTGTGGATTTACAAGGGCGAAATACTGGCCCACGACCCGATGGCCGTCGACAAACAGGCCATCGAACAGCAGCCGCAACGATAAGGCGCGGCAACGGAATAACGCGAAGAGATATCGACCATGCTTCAGCCGATAGCGTCGAAATACCGGAAGGCCCACAAGGGCCGCATCCATGGCAAGGCGACCAGCGCCAATTCGCTGACGTTCGGCGCCTATGGCCTGAAGGCGATGCAGCCCGAACGTCTGACGGCGCGCCAGATCGAGGCGGCGCGGCGAGCCATGACGCGCCACATGAAGCGCACCGGCCGGGTGTGGATTCGCGTTTTCCCGGACGTGCCGGTGTCGAAAAAGCCGGCCGAGGTGCGCCAGGGCAAGGGCAAGGGCACGCCGGAATTCTGGGTGTGCCGGGTGAAACCGGGCCGCATCCTGTTCGAGATGGACGGCGTCACCGCCGATACCGCCCGCGAGGCGTTCGCGCTGGCGGCGGCGAAGCTGCCGATCAAGACGCGCTTCGTGGCGCGGCTGGGCCAGGAGGCGTAGGCCATGAAAGTCGCGGACGTGCGCGCCAAGAGCGACGACGAGTTGAAGGAACAGCTGATGGACCTGCGCAAGGAAGCCTTCAACCTGCGTTTTCAGGCGGCGAGCGGGCAGCTGGAGAATACGGCGCGGGTGCGCCAAGTGCGGCGCGACATCGCCCGCATCAAGACCGTATTGACCGAGCGCCACCGAGTTCAGGCCGCGGCGTCGTAAGGAGAGCGAGGAATATGCCAAAACGCGTGCTGCATGGCGTCGTCGTCAGCGACAAGATGGACAAGACCATCACCGTAATGGTCGAGCGCCGGGTCATCCATCCGGTATACAAGAAATTCATTGTACGCTCCAAGAAGTACGCTGCCCACGACGAGCACAATAAGTACAAGATTGGCGACGCCGTGAGCATCCGCGAATGCCGCCCGCGCTCCAAGCGAAAGCGTTGGGAGGTCGTGACCGAGGGCGCGTAAGGCGCCGCCGGCGAAGGAAATGGACGAAAGACGATGATCCAGGTCGAAACGAATCTCACCGTGGCCGACAATTCGGGTGCCCGTTCTGTCCGCTGCATCAAGGTGCTGGGCGGCTCGGGCCGCAAGTACGCCTATGTCGGCGACGTCATCGTCGTCTCGGTCAAGGACGCGATCCCGCGCGGCCGGGTGAAGAAGGGCGAGGTGTTGCGCGCCGTCGTCGTGCGCACTGCCAAGGACATCCGGCGGCCGGACGGCACCACTATCCGGTTCGATTCCAACGCCGCGGTGCTGATCGACAAACAGGGCGAGCCGATCGGCACCCGCATCTTCGGTCCGGTGACGCGTGAGCTGCGGGCGAAGAAATACATGAAGATCATTTCGCTGGCGCCCGAGGTCTTGTGATGGCGACTAAATTGAAAATCAGGAAGGGCGACCGGGTGGTCGTGACCACCGGCCGGGACAAGGGCAAGACCGGCGAGGTGCTGCGGATCCTGCGCAAACAGAACCGGGCGCTTGTCCAGGGCGTCAACATGGTCAAGCGCCACCAGCGGCCGACCCAGGCCTCCGGGGGCGGAATCGTCGAGAAGGAATCGACGATCCATATCTCGAACCTGGCGCACATCGATCCCAAGGATCAGAAGCCGACACGCATTGGGTTCAAGGTCCTCGACGATGGCCGCAAAGTGCGCTTTGCAAAGCGCTCCGGCGAGATCATCGACAAATAATCGAGCGTGAATGACATGACGCGTTTACACGATCTATACGAGAGCACGATCAAGCCGGCGCTGGTCAAGGAGTTCGGATACAAGAACTCGATGCAGGCGCCGCGGCTGGAGAAGATCGTCCTCAACATGGGCGTCGGCGAAGCGGTCAACGACCGCAAGAAGGTCGACGCCGCAGCCCAGGAACTGACCATGATCGCCGGCCAGAAAGCGGTGGTCACCCGGGCCAAGAAGTCGATCGCCAACTTCAAGTTGCGCGATGGCATGGCCATCGGCTGCAAGGTGACGCTTAGGCGGGACCGCATGTACGAGTTCCTCGACCGGCTGGTCAACATTGCTCTGCCGCGGGTCCGCGACTTCCGCGGCCTGTCGGTCAAGAGCTTCGACGGCGCCGGCAACTTCTCGATCGGGCTGAAGGAGCAGATCGTGTTCCCGGAGATTGATTACGACAAGGTCGACGAGATTCGCGGCCTCGACATCGTCATCTGCACCAGCGCCCGCACCAATGCCGAGGCGCAGGCGCTGCTGAAGGGCTTCGACATGCCGTTTACTGCAAAGGACGCCGAGAAGGAAGCTAGGGAGGCAGCGGCGAAACGCGCCGCGATGGAAGCCGAGCGCAAGGCGGCGCGGGACGCGATGAAGGAAGCTGAAGAGCACGACAAGGAAGGGAAAGAAGCCGCGGCTGCCGAGGGCAGCGCCGCGACCGCCGCGCCGAAGGCGGCGGCTAAGGATATGCCGGCAAAGGGCGGGGCGAAGGGCTAAGGCCCAACGGAGATCAGCGTAATGGCAAAGACGAGCTCGATCGAACGAAACAAGAAGCGGGTCCGGTTGGCCAAGAAATTTGCGGCCAAGCGGGCGGCGCTCAAGGCGGCGGCCAGGGACAAGAACCTGTCGCCGGAGGAGCGCTTCAATGCCCGCATCAAGCTGGCGAAGCTGCCGCGCAACTCAGCGCCGATCCGGCAGCGCCTACGCTGCAGCCTGACCGGGCGGTCGCGGGGAAATTACCGCAAGTTCAAGCTCAGCCGTCTGGCGCTGCGTGAGTTGGCCTCAAAGGGCCAGATCCCCGGCATGATCAAGGCAAGTTGGTAAGGAGATACGGCAGATGACGATGACCGATCCCCTGAGCGATCTGCTGACTCGCATTCGTAACGGGCAACAGGCCAAGAAGAGCACCGTGAGGTCGCCGGCTTCGAAGTTGCGTGCCAGCGTGCTTGAGGTTCTGAAGCGGGAAGGCTTCATCCGCGGCTATTCCGAACGCGAAGTTCGCCCCGGGGTGTCCGAGATCGAAATCGAGCTCAAGTATCACGAGGGGCAACCCGTGATCCGTGAGATAAACCGCGTTTCCACGCCAGGGCGACGCGTCTATTCGGCCATCAAGGACCTGCCCCGTGTGTACGACGGCCTCGGCATCTCCATATTGTCGACGCCGCGCGGCGTGCTTTCGGATTCGGAAGCCCGCGACCAGAACGTCGGCGGCGAAGTCCTCTGTCAGGTGTTCTAGGGATCAGGGCGCAGGAAACGGAAACAGCACATGTCGAGGGTCGGCAAAAATCCCGTGAAGATCCCCACCGGCGTCAACGTCGATGTCGCCGGTCAGTCGGTCACGGCCAAGGGCAAGAAGGGGGAGCATCGTATCTTCTTGTCAAAAGAGGTCGAAATCAAACGCGACGGCGACAAAATCTGGGTCAAGCCGCGCAGCGACAGTTTGTTCGCGCGCAAGATGTGGGGCACGGCGCGGAACAACATCAAGAACTTGGTCAACGGCGTTGCCGAGGGCTTCTCGCGCAGCCTCGAGATCAACGGCGTCGGCTACCGGGCGCAGGTGCAGGGCAAGACCCTGGTCATCCAACTCGGCTTCAGCCATGAGGTCCGCTATCCGATTCCGAATGGGATCACCATTGCCTGCGAGGAGCAGACGCGGCTAACGGTCAGCGGCGCCGATAAGCAGCGGGTCGGCCAGACGGCGGCCGAGATCCGGGATTTCCGCCGGCCTGAGCCATACAAGGGCAAGGGCATCCGCTATACGGGAGAGTACATCTTCCGCAAGGAAGGCAAGAAGAAGTAATGAGTAAAGCTAACGAATCATTCATACGACGGACCCGGCGCACGCGCGCGCGGGTCCGCTTGCGTGGCAAGGGCCGGCCGCGGCTGTCGGTGTTCCGCTCGGAAAGGCACATCTACGCCCAGATCATCGACGACCTGAAGCAAGTGACGCTGGCGGCGGCCTCGAGCCTGGAGAAAGAGATGCGTGCACGGCTGAAGTCCGGCGGCGACAAGAGCGCAGCCGGCGAAGTCGGCAAGACGATCGCCGAGCGGGCGCTTGCCAAGGGCATCAAGGAAGTCGTTTTCGACCGCGGCGGCTACCGCTACCACGGCCGAGTCAAGGCGCTGGCCGATGCGGCCCGCGCCGGCGGATTGAAGTTCTAGGAGAAGAGCAGATGGCGGATACCAAACCTTCCTCTCCACCGGGCGGCGGTGACGGTGGCCGCGGCCCCGGCGACCGTGGCGATGGTCGCGGTGGCCGTGGCGGCGGCGGTCGCGGGCGTGGCGGCGGGCGCGGCGGTCCGCGTGGGCGCGATCGCGATCGCGGCCCCGAGCGCGAAGGGGGAGACGACCTGCTCGACAAGCTGGTCCACATCAACCGCGTCGCCAAGGTGGTGAAGGGCGGCCGGCGGTTCTCGTTCGGCGCCCTGGTGGTGGTTGGCGACGGCCGCGGCCGCGTCGGCTACGGCACCGGCAAGGCGCGCGAGGTGCCGGAAGCCATCCGCAAGGCCACCGAACAGGCAAAACGCAACATGGTGCGCATCCCGTTACGCGAAGGGCGAACCCTCCATCACGACGTCAACGGCCGTTACGGCGCCGGCAAGGTGGTACTGCGCGCCGCGCCCCCGGGCACCGGCATCATCGCTGGCGGTCCGATGCGTGCGGTGTTCGAGACCATGGGCGTTCACGACGTGGTCGCCAAGTCGATCGGCAGCGCCAATCCCCATAACATGGTGAAGGCGACCTTCCGGGCGTTGCTGACCTCGGCATCGCCAAGGAGTGTCGCGCAGCGGCGCGGCAAGAAGGTCGGCGAACTGACGGCGCGCCGGGGCGAGCCCGTGGAAGCCGCCGCCAAGGAGTAACCGATGGCCGATGACAAGAAGCAAAAGAAGGGCACCCTCAAGGTGACGCAAATCGCCAGCCCCATCGGGCGCCACAGGAGCCAGCGCGTCGTGCTCATCGGGCTTGGGCTAAACAAGCTGCACCGGTCGCGTGTGCTCGAGGATACGCCGGCTGTGCGCGGCATGATCAATAAGGTCCACCACCTCGTCCGCGTCGAAGAGGCCGGTTGACGCCAGCGACGGCCGGCAACGCACCCCGCGAGCATCACGCGGGGCCCAGAACAAGGAATTTGAGACCATGAGACTAAACGAGCTTGGCGGTCAACCGGGCGGACGCAAGGCGCGGAAGCGCGTCGGCCGCGGCATCGGCTCCGGCAAGGGCAAGACCTGCGGGCACGGCACCAAGGGCCAGAAAGCCCGCACCGGCGTCACCATCAACGGTTTCGAAGGCGGCCAGATGCCGATCTACCGCCGCCTGCCGAAGCGCGGGTTCACCAATCCGTTCACCCGCGACATCGCGGAAATTACGCTCGCCATCCTCGATCGCGCGGTAACGCGCGGTAACGTCGACGCCAAACAGCCGGTGACCGAGGACGCGTTGCGCGCGGCCGGGCTGGTGAAAAAACAGTGCAGCGGCGTGCGCCTGCTTGCGAACGGCGAATTGAAGGCTAAATTGACAATCGAGATCACCGCTGCCTCGAAAACTGCCATCGCCGCGGTCGAGAAGGCCGGTGGCAGCATCACCGTGAAGCCGCGAAAGGCCAGGCCCGAGGGCAAGGGCAGGGCCCGCGACCGGAAACGGAAGGAAAGGGCCGAGACGGCCGAGAAAAAGTATGCCGAGGCCGCCGAGAAAGCCAAGAAGAAAGCCGGCGAAGGCGCCAAGAGCAAGCCGGACAAGTCCGCGAAGGGGAAATCCGAGGGCAAGCCCGAGGCGAAAGCCAAGGCCGGGCCCGATGCCAAGGGCGGTGAAAAGCCCGCGGGCAAGCCGCAGGCCAAGCCAGGCGGCCACGGCAAGAGCGGCCCCGAGCAGGCCTAACGCCAAAGGCGATCCAACACAGCCATGACATCAGCGGCCGAACAATTCGTCTCCAACCTGAACTTCGGAGCCTTCTCCAAGGCCACCGAACTGAAGAAGCGCATCTGGTTCACGTTGGGCGCGCTGATCATCTACCGGCTCGGCACCTACATCCCGCTGCCGGGGATCGATCCGATCGTGCTGAAGGACATCTTCCAACAGAACCAGGGCGG
>JACPJY010000343.1 GCA_016187325.1 Rhodospirillales bacterium
GCCGACAGGATGGTCGCCAAGTGCACCGGCCGGTTCACCATCGGCACGCGCGACGCTTACATGCGCGAAATGTATGCGGGCGTCACCGTCAATCTGAGCCACCTGATTTCGCGGCTGATGATGATGTACGTGGAGAAGGGCTGGACGGAAATCGGCCGCGACCTGTTCCACAAGACGCTCTACCTTGCGATCAAGAATGTGCAAAAGGACGGCTCGCTCGCGCTCCACGACAGCGTCACCAACCCGGTCATCTATCGCGGCCTGATCGACGGGCATTGCCCGGGCCTGGAACAGCTTTTGACGGCGATGGTCGCCTCGAATCTGGTGGAGATCGACTCCGAAAGCTATCGGTTCCTGCCCAAGCTCGTCGAGGAGCAGGAATTCGACGCGGTGCGGCTGGAAAACATCGCCGCCGTCTACGCCAACGAGATGGCGCCGATTACCGGCGCGCAAAAAGCGCTGGAACAAGCGATGGCGGCGGCCCCCGACATCGACGACCAGGCGCTGGCGCGCCTGTTGTTCGACGACGAACTGGTGTCTTTCGCCTCCGACCGGAAGCGCTTCCGGAAAAAGAAACACGAGGCAATCAACAGTCAGGAAACGGCGACGGAGAGCGGCGAGCCCTATCTGATCCTGCCCGAGGGCAAAAACAGCGTCGGCGTCGTCCTGGTACACGGCTTCCTGGCCTCGCCGGCGGAGCTCAGGGAATTCGGCGAAAAGCTGGCGGCCGCCGGCTATCCGGTCCTCGGCGTGCGGCTGAAGGGGCACGGCACCTCGCCGTGGGACCTGCGCACGCGAAGTTGGCGCGATTGGCTGGACTCGGTGCGCCGCGGCTACCGCGTCATGTCGACGTTCGCCGACAGGGTGTGCGTGATCGGGTTTTCCAGCGGCGGCGCCCTGGCGTTGATCCTGGCCGCGGAGCAACCGAAGGGGTTGGCCGGGGTGGCGGCGGTGTCGGCGCCGCTGAAGTTCCGCAACAAGAACCTGATCTTCGTGCCGCTGGTGCACGGCGCCAACGTGCTAACCCGGTGGATGTCGACGTACGAGGGAGTTTTCCCGTTCCGCGTCAACGAATCGGAACATCCCCAAATCAACTACCGGAACATCCCGATCCGCGGGCTTTTCGAGGTGCGCCGGATGGTCGAGGAGCTGAAAAACAGGCTGCCGAACGTACAGGCGCCGGCGCTGATCATTCAGGGCACCGACGACCACGTGGTTGACCGCAAAAGCGCCGACCTGATCCACCGCAAGCTCGGTTCGCGGTCGAAGGCGCTATTCATGGTCGAGGCGGCGCGGCACGGCATCCTCAACGAGGATATCGGCGGCACCCAGGACAAGCTGACGTCGTTTATCGCCTCGCTCAAAACCTGAGAGCGCGGCTCACCGTCACTTCAACGCCCGATAGGTTCCCGGATCGAACGCGTCGACCTGGATCGCCTCGTCGCGCGCCTTTTCGGCGGCGGCCAGGCGTGCGTGCTCGTCCTTGGTGATGATGCCCTGGGAAAGCGCCTCGTCGGCCATCTTTTCGCGCGGCAGGTCGCCCAACCTGCGGGTTCGGGCGGCTTCGCGAACCTTGTTCTGCACATGTTGGGCGGCGACCACCAGATCGAGGGCGCTCTCCAGCTTGCCGAGGCCCGGCTCGTCGGTTTTGGGGACGTAAATGTCCGAGGTCAGGTGCAGACGCAGTTCCTTGTCATCCAGGAGATCACGCGCCAGCCGGGCGCCGAGGTCGTCGCTCGGCGGACGCCGCCGGGCGCCCAGCGGAAACACCAGCGGGCACAAGATCGCCGCCGCGGCGCGGTTGGGCAGGTTCTCGATGACGCCGCGCAGCGCTTCCTGGACTTTCCATAACGCCAGCTGCAGGGACCAGTCGAGCACGGCGCGGTCGCGGGCGGGGCGGCCCTCGTCGTGAAAGCGCTTCAGCGACGCCGCGCCGATGTACATCCAGGCCAGGGCGTCGGCCATGCGGCCACTGATCTTCTCGCGCCGCTTCAGTGCCCCGCCCAAGGTGGCCAAGGCGATGTCGGTGACCAACGCGAACGCCGCGCTGTAGCGGGTGATGGCCCGGAAGTAGCCGGCCGTGGAATCGGAAACCGGCGCCGATGCCAACATGCCGCCAGTCAGCGCCAGGAAGAACGAGCGCGCCATGTTCTTGTACACAAAGCCGACATGGCCAAAGAATGCACGGTCGAAGCCCGGCAGGTCGTTTTCGGCGACCGCCACCATTTCGTCGTGGACGAAGGGGTGGCAGCGGATGGCGCCCTGTCCGAACACGATCAGCGAGCGAGTCAGGATATTGGCACCCTCGACGGTGATAGCGATGGGAACGCCGATGAAGCCGCGGCCGAGAATGTTCCGACGACCCCGGCAAATCGCGGCTCCAGCCTGGATGTCGAACGCATCGTTCAGGCGGTCGCGCATGCCGTCGGTCAGATACGCCTTGACGATGGCCGAGAGCACGGCCGGCTTCGCGCCGGCGTCGACGGCGCCACAGGTCAACACCCGGGCGGCGTTCATGAAGTAGGCGTAGCCGCCGATCCGGGCCAATGCCTCCTCGATGCCCTCGAAGCGTCCGATCTGCATGTTGAACTGCTCGCGAACGGTGCCGTAGGCGCCGGTCACCCGCGTCGCCAATTGCGAGGCGCCGCAGTACAGCGACGGCAGCGACACCGAGCGGCCGGCGGCCAGGGATTCCATCAGCATCCGCCAACCGATTCCGACGCCTTTTTGGCCGCCGATGACGTAATCCAGGGGAACGAAGACGTCGGTGCCGGAAACGGGTCCGTTCTGGAACGGCACGCCCATCGGGTCGTGGCGGTTGCCGATGACGATGCCCGGCGTGTCGCGGGGGATCAGGGCGCAAGTGATGCCGATGTCCTCGACCTTGCCCAACAGATGGTCCGGGTCGTAAAGGCGGAAGGCGAGGCCGACCACCGTGGCCACCGGCGCCAGCGTGATGTAGCGCTTGTTGAAGGTCAGGCGGATGCCGGTGATTTCCTTGCCCTTCCATTTTCCCTTGCAGACGATGCCCTTGCTTTTGCCGCTGGCGGCGTCGCTGCCGGCGCCTGGCTCGGTCAACGCGAAACACGGGATGTCCTCGCCGCGGGCGAGACGGGGCAGGTAGTGGTTTCTCTGTTCTTCCGTGCCGTAATGGACCAAAAGCTCGCCGGGGCCGAGCGAGTTCGGCACCATGACCGTGACGGCGGCGGTGATGCTGCGGCTCGACAACTTGGTGACGACGGCGGAATGGGCGATGGCGGAGAAGCCCCTGCCGCCGAATTCCTCGGGTATGATCATGCCGAAGAAGCGCTGGCGCTTCATGTAATCCCAGACCGCGGGCGACAGGTCGCGGTCCTGGGCGATTTGAAAATCGTCCACCATGCGGCACAATTCCTCGACCGGCCCGTCGAGGAAGGCGCGCTCCTTGTCGGTCAACGGCTTGGGCTTGAAATCGAGCAGCTTCCGCCAATCCGGGTCGCCGGAGAACAAGTCGCCGTCGAACCACACCGTGCCGGCCTCGAGCGCGATGCGCTCGGTGTCGCCCATGCGCGGCAGAATCCCTCGCACCACGCGCATCAGGTGGCCGGAAATCACGCCGCGGCGAAGCGCCGGCACGCCAAAGACCAGGGCCAGGACGGCGGCGATCGCGGCGCAGGTCCAGAACAGGTTGGGCGACGCGACGCCGGCGTTGAACCAGGCGGCGAACGCCAGCGCCACGCCCAGCACCCAGGCCCAATACCCGCGCCCCAGGTAGAGCAGGGCGACGAATACGATCAGCGCAAGCGCCGCAAGTGCGTATGTCATGGTCAGTTCCTCAACGGTTTTCCGGTCTTCAGCATATGCTGGATGCGGTCGATGGTGGCGGACGTGCGGGCCAGAGAGACGAACGCGTCGCGTTCAAGGGTCAGCACTTGGTCCTCGGATACGGTTTCGGTGATGTCGGTGTTGCCGCCGCTGAGTACTCGGGCCAGCGCCCCGGCGACGACGACGTCGTGGGGCGTCGCCTTGCCGCTGAGGCGGAAGCCTTTCACCGCCATGTCCATCAGCGCCTTGGCGGTCGGGCCCGGCAGCGAGATCGGCTTCTCCTCTGGTGGCGAGTAGTTCCTGGCCAGCGCCAACGCCTTGGCCTTGGCGTCGGCGAGCAGCCGGTCGCGGTTCATAGTAATACCGTCGCCCTCGCGCAGGATCAGGAAGTCCCGCGCCTCGGCGGCGGACTTAGCGACTTGCGCCGTACCGATCATCTCGAACGCCTTGATCACCGGCGGCATCGGGCCTTTCGGGCGCTTGCCGTCGAAGAACCAGCGGAACAGTATCTCCTTGCAGCCGCCCCAGCCGGGAATCACGCCGACGCCGGCCTCGACCAGGCCGGCGTAGGTCTCGGCGTGCGCCTGCACCTAGTCGCAGTGGAGCAGCACCTCGCAGCCGCCGCCGAGCGCCATGCCGGACGGCGCGCCGACCACCGGGAAGGGGGCGTACTTGAGCGCCTTGTAAACGCTCTGGCCTTTCTTCACCAGCCCGCGGATGACGAAAAATGCGCGCAGCTTGGCGGCGATCAGCAACAGACCGATATTGGCGCCGACCGAGAAATTGCTAGCTTCGTTGTAGATGACCAGCGCCTTGAAGCGCTCCCGCACCAGTCTGATCGCCTTTTCGATCATCGCCAGCGTCAGCGGATTGAGCGCATTCATGGTGCTGTGGAACTCGAGACAGACGACGCCGTCGCCGATGTCCCACAGGCTGGCCGACATGTTGCGGGCAAGCGGCTTCTGCCGGCGCTTGATGTCGGCGAGCAACAGCACGCCGTCGCCGCGCGGAACGTCCTGATAGTCGCCGGCCAGCGTCAGGTATTGCAGCCGTCTGGCGTGCGTGCGGTAGAACGGTCGTCCGGCGGCCATCTCCAGCAGCGGCGGCACCGGCATGTTGTCCGCCCTCAGACGGTCGGCGAACCATTTGCTGCCGAGCTGGTCGATCAACTCGAACGGCCCGAATTTCCAGTTGTAGCCGAGGCGCATCGCCTCATCGACGGCGACCACGTCGTCGGCGATCTCCGGCACCAGCCGGGCGGCGTAGCTGAGGGTGCGCGACAGCACCTGCCAGC
>JACPJY010000344.1 GCA_016187325.1 Rhodospirillales bacterium
ACCACCCGCTTGGTCTCGGTCAGCAGGCACACCCGTCCCGGCAGCGCCGCCAGCAGGTCGAGATGGTGCTCGACGATGCGGCGCGCAAACGCCTTGAGCTCGTCTTCGCCGTAGCCCTTGCTCCATTGGCGCAGCCAGCCCACCGGCAGCAATGGCAATTGAGTGAGCAGGTTGGCCGACACCACCAGGTCCGATTGCGCCAGCGGCCCCGAGTCCGCGCGCGGCGGCGGCAGCGGCCCGGTCCGATTTTCGCGGACGTGGCGGAAGGTAGCCTCGACTAGGCCGGTCAAGTCCTCGGTCACCAGGCGGACGTTGTTGAACGCCTCGAGGCGCTTCCGCACCCCCGGCATGTGCAGGACGTCGACCAACACCACCTCGTCGAACGTCTTGGCGAGTTCGTCCACCGGCACGTCGAACAGCCAGCCGGAGCCGAGCACAGTCACCCGCCCGCGCCGGACGCCTTCGGCCGCCTTCAGGATCAGCCGCCGGCAGTGCATCAGGTGCGGCGCCCAGGCGGCGTGGCAGCGGCGGTGGCGGGCCTCGATGGCGATCAGCTCGCGCAGATACCCCATCGCCTTCAGATGCTTAGGCGCCGGCGTCGTCAGGTGATTGAACCATTCGGCCAGCATGGCGGTGCCCCGATTAACGGCGGCCGAACAATTTCTCGATGTCGGCGAGCTTGAGCTCGACGTAGGTCGGCCGGCCGTGGGCGCACTGCCCGGAATGCGGCGTCGTCTCCATCTCGCGCAGCAGCGCATTCATCTCGTGGGCGTTCAATCGGCGGCCGGCGCGCACGCTGCCGTGGCAGGCCATGGTCGCGGAAACCTCGTCGAGACGCTGCTTTAGCGCCAGTCCTTCATCCAACGCCTGAAAATCGTCGGCGAGGTCGCGGACCAGCCCCTGGATGTCGGCCTCGCCGAGCAGCGCCGGCGTCTCGCGCACCACCACGGCGCCGGTGCCGAACGGCTCCAGCACCAGCCCGAGCTCGGCGAGCTCGTCCGCGCGCTCCACCAGCCGCGCCTGCGCCCCTTCGTCGAGTTCCACCACCTCCGGGATCAGCAGTCCCTGGCCGGCGACGCCGCCGGTGGCCAGCGCCTGCTTGATCCGCTCCTGGGTGAGACGTTCATGTGCTGCGTGCTGGTCGACGATGACGATGCCGTCGGCGGTCTGCGCCACCACGTAGGTGCCGTGCACCTGGGCGCGGGCAACGCCGAGCGGATAGTCGGCGAGCGTGTCGTCCGATGTTTCTTCGTCGCCGGCGGCAGGCGCCCGCGGCGGCGCCTCGAAACTCGGTAGCGGCGCGTGGAACTCGTCGGCGCGGTCGCGCAAGCCGGACCACGCCGTCGCCATCGCCGGCCGCGATGCAGGCGTGGTGCCGCCCGGGGTCATGCGGCCGAGCGCCGCCGCCGCTACAGTGGTCGACGCCCGGTGCCCGGCCTCGGCGAGCGCGTGGCGAAGCGCGCCGACGATCAGCCCGCGCACCAGGCCGGAGTCGCGGAAGCGCACCTCGGTCTTCGCCGGGTGCACGTTGACGTCGACCGCCTCAGACGGGACGTCGAGGAACAGCGCCACCAGCGGATGGCGGTCGGCGGCCAGGAACTCCCGATACGCGCCGCGCAACGCCCCGTAGAGCAGCCTGTCCTTGACTGGCCGGCCGTTGACGAACAGGAACTGCAGGGCGGCGTTGCCACGATTGAGCGTCGGCAGGCCGGCGTAGCCGGTGAGCCGGATGCCCTCGCGCTCGGCGTTTATGGCGAGTGCGTTGGCGGCAAAGTCGCGGCCCATGATGCGCGAAAGCCTGTCCAGCCGTGCATCCTTTACGTCAACTCCCTTGAGTGCCGGCGGCAATTTCAGGAGCTCGCGAGCGCCGTCGCTTATTGAAAAACCAATTCCCGGATGCGCCATTGCCAGCTGCTTCACGGTATCAAGCGCGTGCGCCTGCTCGGTGCGCGGCGCCTTCAGGAACTTCAGCCGCGCCGGGGTGGCGAAGAACAGGTCCTTGACCTCGACCCGGGTGCCTTGGGGTTGCGCCGCCGGCTGCGGCGGGCTTACCCGGCCGCCCTCGACGGAAATCGTCCACGCGTCCTTTTGGCCTTTGGCGCGGCTGGCAATGGTCAGCCGGGCGACGGCGCCGATCGACGGCAGCGCCTCGCCGCGGAACCCCAGACTTTTGATGTCGAGCAGGTCGTCGGAGGGCAGTTTCGAGGTGGCGTGGCGCTCAATCGCCAGCGCCAGGTCCGCTCGGCTCATGCCGTCGCCGTCGTCGGCGACGGAGATCAGCGTCTGGCCGCCGTCGCGCAGCACCACGTCGACGCGCCCGGCGTGGGCGTCGATGGCGTTCTCGACCAGCTCCTTGACCACGCTCGCCGGCCGCTCGACCACCTCGCCGGCGGCGATGCGGTTGATCACGGTTTCGGGCAGGCGGCGGATGGTCATCGTTGTTTCCCAAGGCGCTTACTCGGACGCCGGCCCCACTTCTTCGCCTTCAGGCGGCGGATCAGCCCGGCGGTCGAGGCGTCGTGCGTGGCCTGGCGGCCCTTCGGTGCCTTGCTCTTGAGCGCCGGCAGGATGCCGGCGGCCAACTCCTTGCCGAGCTCGACCCCCCACTGGTCGAACGGGTTGATGCCCCAGATCACAGCCTCGACGAACACCTTGTGCTCATAGAGCGCCACCAGCTGGCCCAAGGCGAACGGGTCGAGCCGGCCGAGCAGGATGACGTTCGACGGCCGGTTGCCGGCGAAGGTCCAATGCGGCGCCAGCCACTTCCACCCGGCGCCCTTGATCCCCGCCGCCCGCAATGCCTTCTTCGCCTCGGCCATGGGGCGGCCGGCCATCAAAGCCTCGGCCTGGGCCAACATGTTGGCATTGAGCCGCTGGCGGTGGTCGCCGCCCGGATGGAAGCCGGCGGTGGGACCGTCCTCGGCGACGGCGATGAAGTCGGTGGCGATCGGCTGGCGCCCCTGATGCAGGGCCTGGAAGAAGGCGTGCTGGGCGCCGGTGCCGGGCCCGCCGAAGACGATCGGCGCGCCGCCTGATTCCAGCGGCTGGCCCAGGCGGTCCACCGACTTGCCGTTGCTCTCCATTTCCAGCTGCTGCAGGTAGGCGGGAAAGTGCCTGAGCCGGTCGTCGTAGGGCACCACCGCGAGCCCCGGCAGACCTAAGAAATCCGAGTTCCAGACGCCGACCAGGGCGAGGATGGCCGGCATGTTGCGCTCGAGCGGCGCCGCCAGGAAATGCCGGTCGATGGCGCGGGCGCCGTCCAGGAACTCGTCGAAGCGCTTGCCGCCGATGGCCAAGGCCAGCGGCAGCCCCATCGCCGAGGTCAGCGAGAAGCGGCCGCCAACCCAGTCCCAGATCTGGAACGTGTCGTCGCAGGCGATGCCGAAGCGGTCGACGGCAGCCGTGTCGGCGGAAACCGCGGCCATCTGCTTCAACGCCTGTCTTTCCCCGAGCGCCTTCGCGAGCCAGGCGCGCACCGCCCGCGCGTTGGCCATTGTTTCTTCGGTGGTAAAGGTCTTCGACGCCACGACGACGAGGGTCGTCGCCGGTTCCAACCCGTCGAGCCCACGGCTCAGCGCCGCCGAATCCACGCTAGAAACGAAACGCACGTCGAAATCCGGCCGCCGGTAAGGGGCGAGCGCCGCCACCGCCATCGCCGGGCCCAGGTGCGAGCCGCCGATACCGAGCACGACGGTGGCCCGGAACGGCCTGCCTCCAGCGCCAGCGCGCCTGCCGGCGGCGACGTCGTCGGCGAACCTTTTCACCCGCCTGCGCTCGCGCAAGCCGCGGGCGAACGCGTCCCTATCGCCGACGCGATCCCCCGGGCGCGCCCGCAAGGCCACGTGCAGAGCGGCGCGGCCCTCGCTCACATTGACCGCCTCGCCCTTGAACAGGCGTCGGCGCCAGCTGGCGACGTCGGCCTCGCGGGCGAGTCGCGTGAGCAGCCGCAAGGTCTCGGGGGTGATGCGATTTTTCGAGTAATCGAGGAACAGCGACCCGACGGCGAGCGAGAGCCGCTTAAAGCGCTTCGGATCGGCGGCGAACAGCTGGCGCAAGTGCGCCGTCGCCGTCTTTCCGGCGTGGGTCTTCAGCGCCTTCCAGGCGGGAGAGCTGTTGAGGGACGCCATCCAAGGATCAATCCGATTCCGTCGCAACCCGGGCGGGAGCGGCCACCTTAACAAAGATCACCGGCACCAGCCAGGGGTCGCCCGGCCGCCGCCGGCGACGGAACTCAGGGGCTCGACGTCACGCCCTCGGGCTTGCCGACGACGACCACGGTGAGCCGTTTCGGATCCAAGAGCTTCTTCGCCAGCCGGTTGACGTCGTCGAGGGTCACCTTCTCGATCAGGCCGTTGCGGCGCTCCGGGTAGTCGATGCCGAGGTTTTCGACCTGCAGGCCGACCAGCATCGAGGCGATGCGGTCGGACGACAGGAAGCGCAGCGGATACGAGCCCGTCAGGAAGGTCTTGGCGTCGTCGAGCTCCTTCTGGGTGACGCCCTTTTCCGCCATCTTCGCCCACTCCTGGCGCAAGAGCTGGAGCGTGTCGGCGACGCGCACGTTGGCGGTACCGGCGCCGCCGGCGATCAGCGCCGCGTAATCGAATGGCTGCAGTCCGGAATGGACTTCGTAGGCGAGCCCCCGCTTTTCGCGGATGACGTCGTAGAGGCGCGACGTGAAGCCGCCGCCGCCGAGGATATGGTTCATCACGAACGCCGCGTAGAAGTCGGGATCGGCGCGCATGACGCCTTTCTCCGCGAACACGATGGCGCTCTGCGGCACCGCCTTTTCGATGACGATGGTGCGACCGGCGCCTGAGGGCTCGACGCGGGCGAGCTGCCACGGTTTCGCCTTCGCCGGCAGCTTGCCGAACACGGCATCGAGCTCCTTGGCGAGCGCCGCCGGCGTGATGTCGCCGACGACGCCGATAAAAAGATTCTCGCGGGCGAGCCGCCCGGCAACGAACGACTTGAGGTCGGCCACCGTGATCGCGTTGACGCTTTCTTCGGTGCCCTCGCTGAGGCGGCCGTACGGGTGCCCGGCGAACACCGTCTTGAGGAGCGTGCGGCTGGCCAGCGTGTCCGGGTCCTCCGCCGATTGACGGATGCCGACCAGGATCTGGCTGCGGACTCTCTCCACCGGCTCGGCGTCGAAGCGCGGCTCGGTCAAGGCCAGTCTGAGCAGGCGGAAGGCGGTGTCCTTATTTTCGACCAGAGTCTTCAGGTTGCCGCCGAAGATGTCGACCCCATCCTGGAAGTCGAGGCCGATGGAGAGATCCTCGAGGGTCGCGCTGAACGCCTTGCTGTCGAGTTCGCCGGCGCCCTCGTCGAGTAGCGCCGCCGCCATGTTGGCGAGTCCCTCCTTGCCAGCCGGATCGAGCGCGGAGCCGCCGCGGAACGCGAACCGCATCGAGATGATCGGGTTAGTGTGGTCTTCGATCAACCACGCCTCGATGCCGGAGGGCGAGACCACGTGCTCGATCTTGGCGGCGGCGAACGTCGGCGCCGCCGCGACGAGCAGCACGAGCGCCAGCTGAAGGGTGCGCAACTTCGCCATCGTCGAGGGCACCCCGGTCCTATTCTTTCTTCTGCTGCTGCAGCAACAGCGCCGTCACCGCGCGGCTGTCCTGCAGCACGGCGCGCGCGGCGGCGTTGATCTGCTCGACGGTGACGGCGCCGATGTGCTCGGGCCACTTCTCGAC
>JACPJY010000345.1 GCA_016187325.1 Rhodospirillales bacterium
CCGGCCGCGGGAACGCCTCGCCGGAACGGTGTTCGCCTTCGCGCCGCCGGCGTCGGCCGCCGCGCCGGCCGCGCCGCCGCCGCTTGCCCCGCGGCGCCGACATATCGTCCGACGGGCGCGGGGCGACATTGGCCGGATGAGCCTGGACGTCGGCGTGGCCGGCTTGGTCGCTCGGGGTGACCTGACCGACCGGACCGCCAGCGTCGGCCGCGGCGCTGGCGGCCGCCGCCTCGGGTGCTTCGTGATGGATGTCGCCACCTTCCTCGCCGTGCCGCCGCCGGCCGCGGCGCCGCCGGCGGCCGCCGTCTTCGCGGGCGCCTTCACGCGGCGCCGACCCGGTTTCGGCCGCGACGATCGGACGGCCGTCCTCGCCGATCCGATCGATCCGGAAGTTGGGCGGGATCAGGGTGTCGTCGCTTTCCAGGCGCACCGACATCTTGAATTTTTCCTCGATGCGGGCGAGCGCCGAGCGCTTGTTGTTGAGGATATAAAGCGCCACCGGCGTCGGGATATATGTAGTGACCTGCCGCGACCGATGCTGCATGCCCTCATCCTCGATGGCGCGCAGCAGATGAAGCGCCGCCGACTCCTTGGAGCGGCGAATGCCCGTGCCTTCGCAATAGGGACACGGCTCGGAGCTGGTCTCGATCAGGCTCGGACGCATCCGTTGCCGGGACAGCTCCAGCAACCCAAACGGGCTGATACGGCCGATCTGGATGCGCGCGCGGTCGGAACGCATCACGTCCTTCAGGCGTCGCTCGACCTTGATCTGGTTGCGGTGATCTTCCATGTCGATGAAGTCGATGACGATCAGTCCCGCCAGGTCGCGAAGCTTCAATTGCAGGGCGATCTCCTCGGCGGCCTCGATATTGGTCTTCAAGGCCGTTTCCTCGATGTTGCGGCCGCGGGTCGCACGCCCCGAGTTGACGTCGATGGCGACCAGCGCCTCGGTGGGGCTGATGACGATGTAGCCGCCCGATCGCAGTTGCACTTCGGGTGAATGCATGCTGTCGAGCTGATGCTCGATGCCGTAGAACTGGAACAGGTGCTTGTCGACTTCCTCGAACGGCTGCACGCGCTTGGTGTGGCTGGGAATCAGCAGCTTCATGAAATCCTTGGCGGCGCGATAGGCCTCGTCGCCGTCGATGACGATTTCCTGGATATCCTTGGTGTAGAGGTCGCGGATCGAGCGTTTGATCAGGTCGCCTTCCTCATGCACCAGGCACGGCGCCATCGATTCCAACGTGACTTCGCGGACCGTGCTCCACAGCCGCATCAGGTATTCGTAGTCGCGTTTTATCTCGGCCTTCGAGCGTTTCTCGCCGGCGGTGCGGACGATGACCGCCATGCCTTCGGGAATGCCGAAATCGGAAAGTATCGACTTCAGCCGCTTGCGGTCGCCGCCGCTGTTGATTTTCCGGGAAATGCCGCCGCCGCGGGCCGTGTTAGGCATCAGCACGCAATAGCGTCCAGCCAGCGACAGGTAGGTCGTCAACGCGGCGCCCTTGGTGCCGCGTTCCTCCTTGACCACTTGCACCAGCAGAATCTGCCGGCGCTTGATGACTTCCTGAATCTTGTACCTGCGGCGCAGCGCCATGGGCCGCCGGGTGGCGACCTCCTCGAAGATGTCGCCGCCGAGCGTCTCGACGGCGGCCGGTTCGGCGCCGGCCGTCTCCTCGCGAGGTTGGTTGGGGTCGTGTTCCGCCGGCGGCGCGACCTTCTGCTCGGCGATCAGCGCTTCACGGTCGGCGACCGGGATCTGATAGTAGTCGGGGTGGATTTCGTTGAACGCCAGGAACCCATGGCGATTGCCGCCGTAGTCGACGAACGCCGCCTGCAGGGACGGCTCGACACGGGTCACCTTGGCGAGATAGATGTTGCCTTTAAGCTGCCGGCGGGACTGGACCTCGACGTCGAAGTCTTCCAGGTGGTTTCCGGCGACGATCGCCACCCGGGTCTCTTCCGGGTGGGATGCGTCGATGAGCATTCTTTTGGGGGTCATTTATTTCAAAACTCCGATGCACAGCCTGCCCGGCCTCCGTCCTCCAGGGACGAGATCCATCCGGGGTTGCGGTGCGTGTTCTAGGATGGCCGGCGGCGCCTGCGAACAATCCTTGCGCCACCGTTGACGTGGGCGGCATGTGACTGGTTCGCGCTGCTCTATCCGGCATGGGAAAAAAGACCATATCTAAGAGAGGAATCCCTCTTGCCTTTCGCATATAAGCCCGAAACCCTCCTCCCGCAAGTAACGAAACTCCGGGACCATCGGGCTGCCTTGACGTCGCGTCACGGCCGGCCGCCGGCCCGTCATACGGGGCTACCAGACCGGACCGGGCTCGCCGCCAAGCGCGACAGTGTTAACATAAAGGTAGGCTTTTCGTTCGACAATCGTCTTGTGCGCGTCGGCGGCCGGCGGACAAAGTAAATCGGGGCCCCGGCGCGAATTCGGTTGCAGATCATTACCCCTTGTAATAAATCATATATTTGGGGACCGGGTTGTGAGTTTGCACCATATGTGGGGTATTGTTCGGA
This sequence comes from Rhodospirillales bacterium, assembly GCA_016187325.1. GTDB lineage: Bacteria > Pseudomonadota > Alphaproteobacteria > Rhodospirillales > Casp-alpha2 > JACPJY01. The sequence goes on from JACPJY010000345.1 coordinate 2,533, forward strand.
AATTGCGGTGGTTGCCGGTCGCCCTCGCGGCGACGCTGGCGCTGACCCTTTCGCGGCCGGTCGCGGCGGCGGACTCGGTGGTCACCGACATCCGCGTCGGCGTCCATGCCGCGGCCACCCGAATTGTTCTCGAACTCACCAAACAGGTGGCGTTCAGCGCCTTCACCCTCGGCGACCCCAAGCGTGTTGTCATCGATCTACCGGAAGTCGGCTGGCAGTTGCCGCCCGAGCCGCTTCCCGCCGCCACCGGCGTGTTCGAGAAGCTGCGCTATGGCCTGTTCAAGCCCGGCAATTCGCGCATCGTGTTCGACATCCACACTCCGGCGGCCATCACCCAGGCGTTCATTATCGAGCCGCAAGGCGGCCATCGGTACCGTCTGGTGGTCGATCTGACGCCGACCAGCCCGCAGGCCTTCCTGCAGAGCGTCGGCGCCCAGCCGATCCGCGTCACCGGCGTGCAGCCGAAACCGGCGTCCGATCGGCCGGGTCTGGCGCCGCCGCCGGCACCGTCGCCACCGGCAACCAAGACCGGCGCCCAGGACCAGGCGTCGCCGTTCCGGCTGGCGCCGCGCAAGCCGGAGCCAAAGCAACACGGCGCCAAGCATGTCATCGTCATCGACCCGGGACACGGCGGCGTCGATCCCGGCACCATCGGCATATCCGGCATCTACGAAAAGCACGTGACGCTGGCGATGGCCCGCGAACTGAAGAAGCGGCTCGAGGAAACGGGCCGTTTCAAGGTGGTGCTGACGCGCGACCGGGATATCTTCATCCGTCTTCGCGACCGCGTGCAGATCGCCCGCGACGCCAAGGCCGAACTGTTCATCTCCATCCACGCCGATACGGTCAAGAACAAGGCGATTCGGGGGCCGGCGGTATATACGCTGTCGGAAAAAGCTTCGGACATGGAAGCGGCGGAACTGGCGGACAAGGAAAACAAGGCCGATTTGATCGCCGGCATCGACCTCAGCCACGAAACGCCGGAGGTGACCAATATCCTGATCGACCTGGCGCAACGCGAGTCGATGAATGAATCGGCGCGTTTCGCGACCGCCTTGATCGGTCAGTTGAAGCTGACCACGACCGTTCTCAGGAATACCCACCGGTTTGCCGGGTTTGCCGTGCTGAAGGCCCCCGACGTACCATCGGTGCTGATGGAACTCGGGTTCCTGTCCAATCCCAATGACGAGCGTTCGTTGCGTTCTGGCAAATACCGCGCCCAGCTGGCAACCGCGGTAGCCAAGGCGCTAGACGCGCATTTCGTGCGCGTCGAAGAGGCGACGAGGAAGTAGAAGGCCATACCGTCGCCACAATTTAATATTTAAATGTTTCAAGGCTTTTGCGACGCATGTGGTAATTTGGCAGCCGGGGTGGTTGCCGGCTTCAAGCGTCGATCCCATTCCTGGGACAGTGGGTGGACGCGACCTTGATATCTGATGTTTAGAGCTCTTCTCACCATTCTCGGCGCGCTGCTGATCGTCGCCGTCGTCGGCGCCGGCGGCGTGCTGTTCATTTTCCACAATTACGGCGGCGACCTGCCGGAATACCGCCAGCTCGCCAATTACGAGCCGCCGGTGATGACCCGCGTATACGGCGGCGACGGGCG
>JACPJY010000054.1 GCA_016187325.1 Rhodospirillales bacterium
GCCAAGGCCGAAGCGTTCCTGTGGACCGTGCGCTGCCATCTGCACTATCTCAACGGCCGCGCCGAAGAGCGGCTGACCTTCAACGTGCAGAGCGAGATCAGCAACCGCATGGGCTACGCCGACCGCGCCGGCGTCAAGGGCGTCGAGCGATTCATGAAGCACTACTTCCTAATCGCCAAGGATGTCGGCGATCTGACGCGCATTTTGTGCGCCGTGCTCGAGGAGCAGCACAAGAAAAGCCGGCAACGGTTCAAGTTCCCAAGTTTCGGCTTCCGCAAACGGGAGATCGAGGACTTCATCGTCGACGGTGACCGCCTGAACGTCGACAGCAAGGACGCTTTCAAGAATGCGCCGGTGAAGTTGCTGCAGCTGTTCCGGCTGGCGCAGCGGCACGATCTCGACGTGCATCCGAACGCGCTGAGGTTGGTGACGCAAAACCTGAAGCTAGTCGACAAGAAACTGCAGAACGACCCGGAAGCGAATCGCCTCTTCATGGAGATGCTGACCGGCACCGATCCGGAGGTGACACTGATGCGGCTTAACGAAGCCGGCGTGTTCGGCCGCTTCGTGCCCGATTTCGGCCGCGTCGTCGCCCAAATGCAATACGACATGTATCACGTCTACACCGTCGACGAGCACACCATCCGCGCCATCGGTATCCTGAAGGGCATCGAGGAGGGCCGGCTGAAGCAGGACCATCCGGTTTCGTGCGCGGTGATCGGCGAAGTGCAGTCGCTGCGCGTGCTCTACGTCGCCGTGCTGCTGCACGACATTGCCAAGGGGCGCGGCGGCAACCACTCCGAGATCGGTGCCGACATCGCGCTCGAGCTCGGCCCGCGGCTCGGGCTCAACGAATGGGAGACCGAAACCATCTCGTGGTTGGTGCGCTATCACCTGTTGATGAGCAACACCGCCTTCAAGCGCGACATCTATAACCCAAAGACCATCCGCGACTTCGTCGCCGTCGTGCAGTCGCCCGAGCGCCTACGCCTGCTATTGATCCTCACCGTCGCCGACATCCGCGCCGTCGGCCCTAACGTCTGGAACGCCTGGAAGGCGGGGCTGCTGCGCGAGCTCTACTACCGCGCCCAGGAGGAAATGACCGGCGGCCTGCCGCACGAGCGTCGCGGCGAACGGGTCGAGTTCGCCAAGGCGCAACTGAGGGAAAAACTCGCCGGCTGGCCGGCGGACGAGATCGAGAAGCACCTTGCCCGCGGCTATCCGGATTATTGGCTGGCGTTCGACACCGATACCCTGGCGCACCACGCCAATTTCATCCGCGACGCCGAAGCCCGCAACCGCGGACTCCATATCGAAACCCGCGTCGAGCCCGAACGCGACGTCACCGAGATCACCATCTACGCGCAAGACCATCCCGGCTTGTTCGCCAAGATCGCAGGCGCCATGGCGTTGTCCGGGGCTTCGGTCGTCGACGCCAAGATCATGACGCTCGCCAACAGCATGGCGCTGGACACATTCTGGGTCCAGGACGCGAGCGGCCACGCCTATGCCGCTGGCGACCGGCTGAAACGGCTGACCCGGCGGGTCGAAGATGCGCTGTCCGGCCGGCTCAATCCGGGCCGCGAGTTGGAGGCGGCGCAGATGAAGGCGCTGCCCAGCCGCACCAAGGTGTTCAAGGTGCCACCGCGGGTATTGATCGACAACAAGGCCTCCGACCAGCACACGGTGATCGAGATCAACGGCCGCGACCGGCCGGGGTTGCTGCACGACCTGACGGCGGCGCTGACCGCGTCGGGCTTGCAGATCTCGAGCGCCCACATCGCCACCTTCGGCGAGCGCGTCGTCGACGTGTTCTACGTCAAAGACGTGTTCGGCCTGAAGGTCGATCGCGAGGAGAAGCTGGACCAACTCCGCCAACGCCTGCTGGAGGCAATCTCGCCCGGCGCGTCCGAATCGGAAGCTCCGAAGACCGCCGGCCGCAAAGGTGGCAGGACCAAGACCGCGGAAGGCATCGAAGCGGCGGAATAGCCGGCTCGCCGAGGGCGCCCGGGGCCGGCTCGGGGCGATGCCTCCAGGCCGGACGGAGCCGCCTTTCCGATGCCACAAAAAACCGTTATTCAGGCGCCCATGGGGCTTCTCAGGTCCGCCGCCACGGTCGGCGCCTTCACGCTCGTAAGCCGCGTCCTCGGCTTCCTGCGCGACATCCTGATCGCCGCCATCCTCGGCGCCGGCGGCGTCGCCGACGTGTTCTTCGTCGCCTTCAAGCTGCCCAACCTGTTCCGGCGGCTTTTCGCCGAAGGCGCCTTCAGCATGGCATTCGTGCCGATGTTCGCCGGCGGCCTCGAGGCC
>JACPJY010000322.1 GCA_016187325.1 Rhodospirillales bacterium
GCTCGTTGATCATGACGGTTAATTCTTTTACCAACCCGGAACATACGGAATACGGGGTTAATATACCCTTTACGGCGCCACGATTCGAGGGCCGTGGACGACCCTTGCCAGCGGCATCACGGTTCCGTAAGAAGGCCACACCTTGAGGGCCGGGGCGATGCAGGCTTTTCGGGTGCAATCGGGCGGGGACGGTCATGGCGGTCTACACCGAAGTCGGCGACGAGGAACTGATCGCCTTTGTCGGCGAATATGACATTGGCGAGGTATTGTCGAGCAAGGGCATCGCTGAGGGCATCGAGAACTCCAATTTCACCCTCACCACCACCAGCGGCACCTATATCCTTACGCTGTACGAGAAGCGGGTAAAGCCCGAAGACCTGCCGTTTTTCCTCGGCCTGATGGAGCACCTGGCGACGGCCGGGATCCCGTGCCCGACGCCGATCCACGGCCGCGACGGCAAGGCGCTGCGACGTCTCGCCGGCCGGCCAGCGGCGATCGTCACCTTCCTTGCCGGCATGTGGCCGAGGCGCATCACCCCCGAGCACTGCTCGCAATTGGGCCAGGGCCTGGCGAAGCTGCATCTCGCCGGCGCCGGCTTCGGGATCGGCCGCGCCAACGACCTGTCGCTGCCGAACTGGCGGCCGCTGCTGATGCGTTCCCGCGACCACGCCCACGAGGTCGAAGCTGGCCTTGCCGACGAACTGGCGCAGGAACTCGATCGCCTCGAGGCGGAATGGCCGGCTAGCCTACCGACCGGGGTCATCCACGGCGATCTGTTTCCGGACAACGTATTCTTCCGGGCCCGCAAGCTGACCGGGATGATCAACTTTTATTTCGCCTGCAACGACATGTTCGCCTACGACCTGGCGATCTGTCTCAACGCCTGGTGCTTCGAGTCCGATCACAGCTTCAACATCACCAAGGCGCGACGGATGCTGACGGCGTATCGCAAGGTCCGCGACTTTTCCACTGCCGAACTGGCGGCGCTACCGTTGCTCGCCCGCGGCAGCGCCATGCGGTTCCTGCTGACCCGCCTTTACGACTGGCTGCACACGCCGGCCGAGGCAATGGTGACGTGCAAGGATCCGCTCGAATACTTGGCCAAGCTGCGCTTCCACCAGGGCGTCAAAAGCCCCGGCGCCTACGGACTGGACTGACGAAGCAGGGGGCCGTGGACAAGATCGAGATCTTTACCGATGGCGCGTGCTCGGGCAACCCGGGGCCCGGCGGTTGGGGCGTGGTGTTGCGCTGGCGCGACCACGAGAAGGAACTCTATGGCGGCGAGCCCGACACCACCAACAACCGTATGGAGCTGACGGCGGCGATCCGCGGCCTCGAGGCGCTGAAGCGCGGCAGCCGCGCCGCGCTTTATACCGACAGCAAATATGTGAAGGATGGCATCACGGAGTGGATCGCGAGATGGAAGAGCAACGGTTGGAAGACGTCGTCGCGTAAGCCGGTCAAGAATGCCGATTTATGGCGCCGCCTCGACGAAGCGCTCCAGGATCACAAGGTCGACTGGCATTGGATCAAGAGTCACGCCGGGCATGCGGAAAACGAGCGCGCCGATGCGCTGGCCCGGCTTGGGATCAAGGAGTTGCATCGGTGATCGCGGTGATTTGATTACCCAAACAGATCGCCGATCGCGATCACCGCTCCGAAAAAGATCAATGCCACGGCGATGACGACCAGCCGCATGGTCACTTCGTGATAAGCAAGCCGCCGGAGCCACTGCTGCTCTAATCTATCCTTGAAATAGAACAATCCGAGGATCACAGCGAGCAGCAGGACGCCGGCGATCAACACGCCCATTTGACGGCTTCCCCAAAGTGCCGGTGCTGGAAGCGACCCCGACCGTGCAGGGTCAGATCTCGCCCAGCATCACCTCGGCGCTGGTCTTCTCGAAGGTGCCCGGCGCATCGATGTGGAGTTTCTTGACGACGCCGTTCTTGACTACCATCGAAAACCGCTGGCAACGCAGGCCCAGCCCGCGCTCATTGAGATCCAGCTCCAGCCCCGCCGCCTTGGTGAACTTGGCGCTGCCGTCGGCGACCATCATCACCTTGTCGCCGACCTTCTGGTCCTTGCCCCAGGCGCCCATGACGAAGGCATCGTTGACCGACAGGCAAACCACGGAATCGACGCCCTTCTTCTTCAGCGCCGCGGCGTTGTTGACGAAACCGGGCAGATGCTTGGCCGAGCACGTCGGCGTGAAGGCGCCGGGGACGCCGAAGATCGCCACCGTCTTGCCCTTGAAGATTTCATCGGTGGAAATGCCGCCTGGTCCGTCCTTGGTCATGATGTTCAAGGTCACGGACGGAATCTTGTCGCCTACTTTGATGGACATGGGTCCTCCCTTTTCGAATGGCGTTGTTCGTTTGATCGACGGTTGCGGCCGATACCGGCCGAAGCTGAAAAAGAGATAATCGATCCCTGCCAAAAATCCAGCCCGATTTTCTCCGTTGCTGGGCGGTTCAGGCGCGGCGCGGGCCTAGAGCTCGCCCAGCAGCACCTCGGCCGCGGTCTTCTCGAAGGTGCCGGGCTCGTCGATGTGGAGGCGCTTGACCACGCCGTCGTCGACGAGCATCGAGAACCGCCGGCAACGCAGTCCGTAGCCCTTGTCGCCCATGTCGACGTCGAGACCGGCCGCCTTGGTGAATCTGGCGCTGCCGTCGGCGACCATCATCACCTTGTCGCCGACGTTCTGCGCCTTGCCCCAAGCGTCCATGACAAAAGCGTCGTTGACCGAAATGCAGACGATCTTGTCAACGCCCTTTTTCTTCAGCGTTGCGGCGTTGTTGACGAAGCCGGGAAGATGCTTTGACGAGCACGTGCGGGTGAATGCGCCCGGCACGCCGAACACCGCGACCTTCTTGCCTTTGAAGATTTCATCGGTGGAAATGCCGCCAGGTCCGTCCTTGGTCATGATGTTCAAGGTCACGGACGGAATCTTGTCGCCAGCTTTGATGGTCATCGGTCCTCCC
>JACPJY010000323.1 GCA_016187325.1 Rhodospirillales bacterium
CGATAGGCCCGATCCGGGGCTAAAGAATTGATCTAGGTCAATAATTCGCCGCTGCGGGAAAGCTTGGGCGATCAGGCGTTGCGGATCGCCGCCACGCCGAGGCACACCCAGCCGGCCATCAGGGCAATGCCGCCGGCCGGCGCCAGCCACGACAAGGGCACGTCGCCGAAAAGCCCGTAGAAGTACATGGAGCCGGAGAACACGAGGATGCCGGCGACGAAACAGACGCCGGCGCGGCGCGCCCACTTGCTGGCGGCCGTATCGCGCGGGCGGCTGTCGGCCAGCCAGGCGACGGCCAGCAGCGCCAGCGTGTGCCACATCTGGTATTGGACGCCGGTGTTGAACACCGCCCGCGCGCCGTCGTCGGCCTGGAGCCCGTGCCAGCCGTAGGCGCCGGCGACGACGGCGACGAGGCCGCTGATCGCGGCGGCGAGCAGCCAGGGGTTATGGATTGTCATTGCCGTTTACTCGCCTTCGTCAGCCCCGCGCAAGCGGGAATGACGCTCAACGGGAGCGCCGCCATGCCGTCACCCGCGGGCTCGACCCGCGGGTCCATGTTTCCGGTCGACGCGCGGCCGCCGAAGATGGATGCGCGGGTCAAGCCCGCGCATGACGAAAGGGGGGCGGGCGGAGCGTGGGCATCGCCCGGCCGCGATCATCAAGCCCGCGTCACTCGCCGGCCGACTTGAGGGCGCGTTCCTCGGCCACCGTGGTCGGGTGCTCGAGCTTGCCCAGCATCTCCTTCGGCACCACCTGCCAGAACTTGCCGACCTCGAGCTCCCAATCGTTGAGCAGCCTGAGCGCGAAGCGCGAGTGCGTCCGCTTCACGTGCTGCTGCACCAGCACCTTGACCACGTCCTCCCAGTAGCCGGTCTCGATGCGCTGCCAGACGACGCTGTCCGGGTTCACCCGATGCCGGAACCGGTCGTGCTCGTCGTGGACGAAGGCCATGCCGCCGGTCATGCCGGCGCCGAAGTTCTGCCCGACCGGGCCGAGGATGACGGCGACGCCGCCGGTCATGTACTCGCAGCCGTTGGAGCCGCAGCCCTCGACGACGGCCTGAGCGCCGGAGTTGCGAACACAAAAACGATCCCCGGCGAGCCCGGAGGCGAACAGCCGTCCGGCGGTGGCGCCATAGAGCACCACGTTGCCGATGATGGTGTTGTTGTGGCTTTCGAGCGGGCTGGAGACCGGCGGGCGCAGCACGATGATGCCGCCCGAGAGCCCCTTGCCGACGTAGTCGTTGGCGTCGCCCAGCACCTCCAGCGTCAGCCCCTGCACGGCGAAGGCGCCGAGCGACTGACCCGCCGAACCGCGCAGGCGCACGGTCAAGTGCCCGGGCGCCAGACCTTCCATGCCGTAGCGCCGGGTGATCATCGAGGAGACGCGGGCGCCGACGGCGCGGTGGGTGTTGCGCACCGTGTAGGTGAGCTGCATCTTCTCGCCGTGCTCGAGGGTCTGCACGGCGTCGCCGATGATGCGGGCGTCGAGCGTGTCGGGCACCTCGGTGCGGCCCTCGACGGCGTAGTGGCGCGGGAAACCGCCGGGGTCGGCCTGGGCGAGCAGCGAGTTGAGATCGAGATCGTCGAGATTGGAGTCGCCGCGGCTGACCTGGTTCAACAGGTCCGACCGCCCGGTGATCTCCTGCAGCGAACGCACGCCGAGGGAGGCCAAGATCTCGGACACCTCCTCGGCGACGAAGGTGAAGAGATTGACCACCTTCTCGGGCGTGCCGGTGAACTTCTCCCTGAGCTTCGGGTTCTGGGTGCACACCCCGACCGGGCAGGTGTTGGAATGGCACTGGCGGACCAGGATGCAGCCCATCGCCACCAGCGACGTGGTGCCGATGCCGAACTCGTCGGCGCCGAGCATGGCGGCGATGACCACGTCGCGGCCGGTCTTGATGCCGCCGTCGACGCGCAGCTTCACCTTGTGCCGGAGCCTGTTGAGCGTCAGCACCTGGTTGGTTTCCGATAGCCCCATCTCCCACGGCAGCCCGGCGTACTTGATCGACGACTGCGGGCTCGCCCCGGTGCCGCCGTCGTGGCCGGAAATAAGAATCACGTCGGCCTTGGCCTTGGCGACCCCGGCGGCGACGGTGCCGACGCCGGAGCGGGCGACCAGCTTGACGCATACCTTGGCGTCCGGGTTGATCTGCTTCAGGTCGTAGATCAACTGGGCGATGTCCTCGATCGAATAGATGTCGTGGTGCGGCTGCGGCGAAATCAGCATCACGCCGGGCGTCGAATGGCGCAGCCGGGCGATCTCGACGCTTACTTTATGACCGGGGAGCTGGCCGCCCTCGCCGGGCTTTGAGCCCTGCGAGATCTTGATCTCGATCTCGCGGCAGTTGTTGAGGTACTCCGCCGTCACCCCGAAGCGCCCGGACGCGATCTGCTTGATCGCGCTGGACGGGTTGTCGCCGTTGGGCCGCGGGTGGTAGCGCAACGGATCCTCGCCGCCCTCGCCGGAATCCGACTTGGCGCCGATGCGGTTCATGGCGATGGTCAGCGTCTCGTGCGCTTCCTTGCTGCGCGCGCCGTAGGAGATGCCCGGCGACACCAGGTGCTTGCGGATCTCGGTGATGCTCTCGACCTCCTCGACCGGGATCGGGTCGCGCAGCCGCTTGAAGTCGAGGAGGTCGCGCAGGAAGATCGGCTGCAGCGCGTGCACGCCGGCCGAGAACTTCTTGAAGATCGAATAGGATTCCTGCGTCACCGCGCTCTGCAGGATGTGGATCAGCCGGCCGTCGTGGCCGTGGCGTTCGCCCGACGCGCGGTACTTGTAGAAGCCGCCGACCGGCAAGGCGAGCGGCACCGGCTCCTCCAGGAAGGCGCGCTTGTGCATGGCGCGTACTTTCGCCTTGATGCCGGTGAGGCCGATGCCCGAAATCCTCGACGACATGCCGGGGAAGAACTCGGCGACCAGCGCCCGGCTGAGCCCCACCGCCTCGAAGCAATAGCCGCCGCGGTACGAGCTGACGATGCTGATGCCCATCTTCGACATGATCTTCAGGAGGCCCTTGTCGGTGGCCTTGATGTAGTTCTCGATGCAGGCGTCCAGCGGCATCTTGCCGTAAAGCCCGCGGCGATGGCGGTCGACGATGGTGGCTTCGGCCAAATACGCGTTGACCGTGGTGGCGCCGACGCCGATCAGCACCGCGAAGAAGTGCACGTCCACGCACTCGGCCGAGCGCACGTTGAGCGAGGTGAAGGTGCGGAGCTCCTGCTGCACCAGGTGCGTATGGACACCGCCGGCGGCCAGGATCATCGGCACCGGCGCGCGGTCGCGGCCGACGTTGATGTCGGAGAGGATCAGGTGCTGCTTGCCGCCGCGCACCGCCTCCTCGGCCTCGCGGCGGATGCGCATCAGCGCCCGGCCGAGGGCGCCTCGCCCGCCCTGGGGGTCGAAGGTGCAGTCGATCTCGGCCGCCTTGTCGCCCAAGGTCTTGCGCAGCACCTCGAAGGCGCCCGTACTGAGCACCGGCGACGGAAGCTGCAGCAGGTCGCACTGGCTCGGGTCCTCCTCGAGGATGTTGCCCAAGTTGCCGAGCCGCGTCTTCAGGCTCATCACGCCGGTTTCGCGGATCGAATCGATCGCCGGGTTGGTGACCTGGCTGAATGCCTGGCGGAAGAAATGGTGCAGGCCGCGATAGTGGTCCGACAGCACCGCCAGCGGCGCGTCGTCGCCCATCGAGCCGACCGCCTCGAGCGCGCCCTCGACCATCGGCTGCAGGATCAGCTCGATGTCCTCCATCGAATAGCCGAAGCAGACCTGGCGGCGGCGCAGCTCCTCGGCGCCGAACAGGGCGCGGGTCTTCGGCCGCGCCTTGACGACGCCGTCGAGCACGGTGATGTTCTTCACCCATTCGCCGTAGGGCTGGCGGGCGGCCATCACGTCCTTGAGCTCGCGGTCGCGGTAAAGGCGCCCGGCCTCGAGGTCGACGCCGATCATGCCGCCGGGGCCGACGCGGCCCTTCTCGACGATTTCCTGCTCGGGGATCTCGATCATGCCGGTCTCGGAGCCGACCACCAGCAGGTTGTCGCGGGTCAGCGAATAGCGCATCGGCCGGAGCCCGTTGCGGTCCATGCCGGCGATCACCCAGCGGCCGTCGCCGGCGCAGATGGCGGCCGGGCCGTCCCACGGCTCCAGCACGCTGTTGCAATAGGAGAACAGGCTCAGATGGTTCTCCGCCATCACCTCGGGCGCGCCGATCGATTCCGGGATCATCAGCGCCTTCACCGCCGGCACCGGCCGGCCGGCGCGGACCAGAAGCTCGAACACCGCGTCGAGGGCCGCCGAATCGGAGCCGCCCGCCTGGATCACCGGCTTGATGTCCTCGATGTCGTCGCCGAACACCGGCGACGCCATCTTCGGCTCATGGCTGCGCATCCAGTTTACGTTGCCGGTGAGCGTATTGATCTCGCCGTTGTGGGCCAGCATCCGGAACGGTTGCGCCAGCCGCCAGGTCGGGAACGTGTTGGTCGAATAGCGCTGGTGGTAGATGCAGAAGCTGGAGATGAACCGCTCGTCCAGCAGGTCCGGGTAGAACGCCGTCAGCTGCTCGGCCAGGAACATGCCCTTGTAGATCACCGAGCGGCAGCTCAGCGAGCAGATGTAGAAGTCGGTGATGTAGTTGGCCAGCACCTGCTTCTCGATGCGGCGGCGGATGATGAACAGGTCGGTCTCGAACTGCTCGTCGGTCATCGCGCTCTTCTCGGAGCCCGGCGGGTTGGCGATCATGATCTGCTCGATCTCGGGCCGCGTGGCATTGGCCTTCTCGCCGATCACCTCGACGTTCACCGGCACCTGGCGCCAGCCGTAGATGACGTAGCCGCCCTTCAGCACCTCGGTCTCGACGATGGTGCGGCAGCGCTCCTGGGCGCCGAGGTCGGTCTTCGGCAGGAACACCATGCCGACTGCGAGCCTGGCGTCGCCCGGCTCGTGGCCGGTGGCGCGGATGTGCTCCTTGAAGAAGTCCTCGGGCACGCGGACGTGGATGCCGGCGCCATCGCCGGTCTTGCCGTCAGCGTCGACGGCGCCGCGGTGCCACACCTTCTTCAGCGCCTTGATGCCGGCCTCGACGACGCGACGCGACGGCTTGCCATCGGTGGCGGCAACCAGGCCGACGCCGCAGGCGTCGTGCTCGAAGGCCGGGTCGTAGAGCCCGTGGCGTTCGAGGTGGCGGGCGTTCTCAAGCCAGCGGCGGACGAACTCCTCGCCGCTTTCGGCGTGCCGATCGGAAACGTGGCTGCTCATGACGGTTCCCCTATGCGGCGCCGGCGACCGCGCGGGCCGGCCGGCGGCCGGTCTCGGCGGCACTCTGCGCCTCGATGTATTGGTGGATGCCCTCGGCGGCGTCGCGGCCGTCGCGGATCGCCCACACCACCAGCGCCGCGCCGCGCACGATGTCGCCGGCGGCGAACACGCCCGGGATCTGGGTCATCTTCGAGGGCTCGTGGATCTTCAACGTGCCCCATTCGGAGATGGCAAGCCCCGGCTCGCCGAACATCTTCGGCAGGTCCTCGGGGTCGAAGCCGAGCGCCTTGATCACCATGTCGGCATCGAGGTTGAAGCCCGAGCCGTGGATCGGCTGCGGCGTCTGGCGGCCCGAGAAGTCGGCGACGCCGAGATGGATGCGCTGGGCGCGCACGTGGGTGAGCGCGCCGTTGCCCAGGAACGCTTGCGGCGCCGCCAGCCACACGAACTCGACGCCTTCCTCCTCGGCGTTGCCGACCTCGGTCATCGAGCCCGGCATGTTGGCGCGGTCGCGGCGGTACAGGCATTGCACCGACTTGGCGCCCTGGCGGACGGCGGTGCGCACGCAGTCCATGGCGGTGTCGCCGCCGCCGATGACGACGACGCGCTTGCCGGCGGCGTCGAGCATGCCGGAATCGAAATCCGGCACCTTGTCGCCGAGGCCTTTGCGGTTGGACGCCGTCAAGTAGTCCATCGCCTGGTGGATCTGCTTCAACCCCGAGCCAGGCATCTGCATGTCGCGGTACTTGTAGACGCCGGTGGCGACGAGGACGGCGCTGTGGCGCTGGCGCAGGTCGTTGAGCGAGGCGTCGCGGCCGACCTCGAAATTGCGGTGGAACTTGACGCCGCTCTCGGCCAGCAACTTGGCGCGCCGCTCGACAACCTCTTTTTCGAGCTTGAAATTGGGTATCCCGTAGATCAACAGCCCGCCGATGCGGTCGTAGCGGTCGTAGACGTGCACCTGGTAGCCGCGGCGACGCAGCGCGTCGGCGGCGGCCAGCCCGCCCGGCCTGGCGCCGATGATGCCGACCGACTCTTTCCGCTCGTACGCCGGCCGGGTCGGCTTCACCCAGCCCTGCTTCCAGGCGGTGTCGGTCAAATACTTCTCGACGGCGCCGATGGTGACGGTGCCGTGGCGCGACTGCTCGAGCACGCAACTCCCCTCGCACAGCCGGTCGTGCGGACAGATGCGCCCGCACACCTCGGGGAAGGTGTTGGTCGCCTGCGAGGTCTCGTAGGCCTCCTGCAGGCGGCCCTCGGCGGCGAGCCGGAGCCAGTCGGGGATGTTGTTCTGCAGCGGGCAGTGGATCTGGCAATAGGGAATGCCGCACTGCTCGCAGCGCGACGCCTGCTTGGCGGCGGCCGGCACCCGGAACTCGCGATAGATCTCGCCGAAGTCCCGGCGGCGCTCGCCGACCGGGCGCTTGGCGGGCATGGCGCGGGCGACGTCCAGGTACCGCTGCATCTGGTCAGGCATGGCGTCTCGCTTCCCTGCTCCCGGTCGACCGCCGGCGTCCGCGGCGCGGCGGATGGGTGGATTTTCGGCTTCCCAAGGGTCCCCCGAGGCGTCCCCGCGGGCACGCGGCGCCGGCGGGGGAGCGGGTGGCTCAAGACCGAAGCAATCCCAAAGGTCCCGCCCAAATAGGTCAGAATGGTTTACATACTTCTTGGGCGGGGCTCCCAATGGAGGCGAGTATACGGGGTTCCCGATTCGGAAATAAAGTGAAATTCTCGGTAATTAGTCCCGAAATGGGACTAATTGGGCTTCTGGCCGGCCGGGGCAAAATGGTGTAGAAACGCCAGGATTTGGGGACAAGCCGCCTTGCCGATCCTACATATTGCGGTATTGGCCGTCGTTCAGGGCATCACCGAGTTCCTGCCCATCAGCTCGACGGCCCATCTGATCCTGGTGCCGGTGGTTGCCGGCTGGCCCGACCAGGGGCTGACCGTCGACGTCGCCGTCCACATCGGCACGCTCGGCGCGGTGATGCTGTATTTGTGGCGCGACGTGTGGGCGATGACGCTCGGCCTGGTGCAGTTCGCCATGGGCCGCCGCAACCCGATGGCCAAGCTCGCCGGCTACCTGGTGGTCGGCACGCTGCCGGTGGTGCTTGTCGGCTTCCTGCTCGACCGCTACGCGGGGGGCATGATGCGCAACGTCACGGTGATCGCGTGGGCGACGCTCGGCTTCGCGGTGCTGTTGTGGATCGGCGACAAGCTGGGGATGACGGTGCGCCGGATCGAGCACCTCGGCCTCGGCGACGTGGTGATCATCGGCCTCGCCCAAGTGCTGGCGCTGATCCCCGGCACCAGCCGCGCCGGCATCACGGTGACGGCGGCCAGGTTCCTAGGCCTCGAGCGGCAGGACAGCGCGCGCTTCTCGATGCTGCTGTCGATCCCGGTGATCGTCGGCGCCGGCAGCCTCAAGGGCTGGGACCTCTACCAGGCCGGCAACGCGCAACTGACCGCCGACGCCTTCGTCGCCGCGGCGCTGGCGCTCGTCGCCGCGTTCGTCGCCATCGCGGCGATGATGACGTGGCTCCGACGCGCCAGCTTCGCGCCGTTCGTGGTCTACCGGATCATCCTCGGCGGCTTGCTGCTCGCCGTCGTCTACGGCTGGGTTGGCTGACGACCTAATATCCCCGTTGGCGGTCGACGATCGGCTCCGGCAGCTGCCCCTTGCGCATGCGGCGGATGTTAGCGGCCACCGATTTGACCGCCGTTTCCGGCACCGTCAGGCTGGCGACGTGCGGCGTCACCTTGATCCTCGGATGCCGCCAGAACGGGTGTTCTGGCGGCAGCGGCTCGGCGTGGAAGACGTCGAGCACCGCCGCCTTCAGGTGCCCGGAATCGAGGGCGGCGATCAGGTCGTCGTCGACCACGTGGGCGCCGCGGGCGGCGTTGATGACGACGGCGCCCTTCGGCATCCGCCTGAACGCCGAGGCGTTCAGGATGCCTTGGGTCTCGGCCGTCAGCGGCAACAGGCAGACGACGATGTCGCTGCGGCCGAGGAAGTCCTCGGAGCCGTCCGTGCCGTCGAAGGTGGACACGCCCGGCACGTTCTTGTGGCTGCGGGTCCAGCCGGCGACGTCGAAGTCGAGGGCCTTCAGCTTGCGCGCCGCGTCGCCGCCGATGACGCCGAGCCCCA